>SLLW01000204.1 GCA_007133875.1 Balneolales bacterium
AAGCCGAGCCGGGTGTACGTGCGAGGTTTCGCTCCAATGTAATCCGAACCTGCTCGAAATCATCGTCGTGATCTTCCAGTTCGGCGACTACATCCACCAGGTCAGCCAACAGATAAAAATTTGTTTCTGACTGACCACTCCACTGAGCGCCTGTCGGCACGGCAATGCCATTAAATGTCGCAGAGCCCACAGGAGCTCTGAAATCGAAATTCACAAACGTTCGGGCTGTCTCGTTGGCATTGTCGGCGTTACCGGAATCATAATCCGGGGTATTACCCTTCGCCTTTTCGAAAGCGTGTCCGGCCAAATCGAAGGCAACGGCTTTCAGTTCGTGCTCGCCATCCAGATCGGTGATATCCGCCACGTAACCGGCGTCAATCATATCCTGGGGGCTAAGAGTGAGCATGAAGGTGTTGCTGCCGTCTTTTATTTTCGTTCCGCCAAGCACGGTAAACGCAGCGCCACCATCGGTTCTACGAATCCGGAACTCAACGCCACCTGCGTCCGCTCCGGCTTCTGCACGAAATTGAATCTGTTGGCCGCCGTGCCGCTCACCGGCGAGATCAATAATATTGGCGCGCTCGGAAGTGCCGTTATTGGTGTTATCGATAAGAATTCTAACCGGATCCATCACCCCTTTGGTTTCGTTACCCACCCGGGTAATTAATCGCAGGTCATATTCTCCATCGGTATAATTTGTGGTATTAAATCCAACGGCGTTGCCGGGGGCAACCTGACCCAGATTATCCCAACCGCCAGTGGCTCCGGCTTTACGGAGTTCAAGTCGAACAGCATCCGGATTACCAATGGTTGAAAACGCAATATCGCCGCTGACATCACCTGTTAATGACATTCCGTTGGCCAGATGGCGAAACAGTGCTGAGGGGATTTCACTGCCGATAATTTGTAAGCCGCCGATTGCTGTTCCCACATAATGATCACCGGTGTTACCAAGCAAATCTGAAACATCAACAAGTACATCTCCACCGGGAGTCAGATCTACCGTAACATTATTTGTGGCAGTTACTGTTTGGAATACCACCGTCCCGGTCTGGCCGGCTTCATCCAGATCAACATCACCGGGAACCGATACATTTTCGCCATCAACGGTGTATTGTAGTGTGAAGGTAACATCACCGCTGAAATCGGCCTGAATGATCTCAAATGCGATTTCGATTGCACTGCCGGCCGTTACGGGAGGCAAGCTGTTCAGCGTTCCCTGACCGTTAATGGAAACATATGTGATATCCGGTGCACGGTTATCCCCAAAAATCGTGAAATACTGCACACTTTGGTTACCAACCTGATCTTCGGTTGTAACCCGCACAAAAAGTTCCCGTTCTGCATTCTGAGCCAGAGATCCATGGTTTGTATTGAGCATAAAACCGGTATGGGTAACGTCCGTTACTCCGTTTGATGAAAATGTGTTGTTCGCATTCCGGGCTGACACATTCACCACTTCGAAGTAATCGTCGGAATGGATGGTAACCGGCACATCTCCACGTACGCGCATCTGCCCGTTTACCTCCATGGCGTCAGGAAATTCAAGTGCAACCATCGGCCCTGTTTCGTTATACACGACGGGAATCACAGCTGTGGTTTGTTGGGGGTTTTTATCGATTACTGCGCGGATAAAATATGTGTGCCCATCTGCAAGTGCTGGGATGCTAACCTGCAGATTATCCATATTGATGGTACCCGATATGCTGTTTGAGCCGGAAATGGTACTTGCCCGGATGTCATAGGGGGTGTCAAAATCAGCCGATTCGGCAAACTGTATCGTATAACCTGTGAACTGCGCACTTGGTGAGTCAGGATTTGTGGCTGACAAGTTGTATGAAATAGTATTTCTGAATTGCGTCCCCGGAACCGGGTTGGTCCATACAAAATCGGGCTCAACATCATCCAGAACTGTAAATACGGCGGCACCCGTAAATGGTGTTTGATTGCCCCGTCCGTCATTTACTCTGATTTCAAACTCCGGGTCACCATTACGTACCGGCAAATTTGAAACATCATAAATAAACGTAAAGTCGTCATTATCAACAGAAAGCAATCCGTTGTTGATATGGCTGGTCATCGTATTGGGTCCGAGAACGAGTACCTCGGAGCCCGTTCCATCATCCACAAAACGAGCGGTTATGGTTGCCACATCCGGATCCATTTCAAAATTATCGGCGATCGTATACACAAATTCGGTTTCGCCTGAGGCTTCCACATCAAAGAATCCGGCAACTCCCATATCGCCATCAACAGATTCGAGGGTAACCACAGGATTCTGATAATCCACATTATAGGTCCGAACCGGGTTATTCTGGAAGATAATAGCGGGAGTGAGAGTCCTGAGTTGAACGCCGTTTATCCGGAATTGCGGGCGCACTACGGCTTCAAGTTCATCGGAAAAACCGGCGCCGGAAAAATCACTGGCCGACACAATGAAATTTGGCTGCAGGGTACCATCCTGCATGGCTAGCATATCAATAAATTCCTGAATCCCAGGATTAGGCACATCGCGTAAATACACCCGTGAATTTATCAGCTCATATCCATCCAGGCCGTCAACCATTTGCGCGGTGATTTCAAACCTGTCTGAAGGAATATTGCCAACAAGAAATCCATCTTCGGGAGAGAGAATTTCAGCTTCTACAATCCCTCTTTGGGTGTTGATATCATCATCCGCATCCGCTCCTTCCAGTCCGCTATCCTTAACAGGCACAACCCGGAACAACAATGATTCCCCTTCCGCATATTCACTAAAAGGGATGTTCAGCGCTACCATCACACCGTTACTCTGATACCCTGTCGAGGTCAGAAGATCATCCGCAACTCCATCTCCGCCATTCCAATACACATGATACTGACCGCCGGCTAACAGATCGCTGAACATGATTTGCTGACCCGATTCGTCCAGTAGCGGATCATTATTTTCATCACGCGGGTTATCACCATTGGTGATGACGATATCAAACAGATCCTGACTGCTATCGAAATTTGTCGCACGCTGAACGGCCACTACAACCGGAGCCGATGGAGAGACGTTATCCACATCCTGGTTTTGGCCATCATCATCTGAATCCCGTGTTACCACGTTTCCGGCTTCATCCGTTACCGTAAATACTACAGAGCGATTTTGGTTCAGGGATACCTGTTCCTGATTTTGAGCTTCCAGTATTTGTTCGGAATCCAACAGGTAACTATCGCCTGCATCAAAGGGTACAGCTACGGATTCCCCCAAACCGAGACGGCGCAAGTCAGCGGTAACCGAGGCAAT
>SLLW01000039.1 GCA_007133875.1 Balneolales bacterium
ATTTCCCCGCTGGAGAGAGCACCGGAAAGCGTTTCGGTAACACAAGCCGTCGGACGGATTCTTCATCAGAAAATAGAGGCTGCCGGTGACAGCCCCACCCGGGACAACTCCGCGATGGATGGGTTTGTCTTTCGCAAAGCGGACCTGGATGACGGCCGGCGCTGTTTTCCCATTGCCGGTGATATCCGGCCCGAGCATGAGACCCATCCGCCCGTGGCCCCACAGACCTGTGCCCGGATTGTGACCGGAGCCCCGATACCGGATGGCGGTGATGTTGTGGTGCCGGTGGAGTTGACGGAACCGGTGGATGGGGGCGAGGCTGCCGATGAGCGGACGGTAACTGATGAAGTGACAGGAGCCGCGGGACAGGGTGGACGGATTGATGGGGGCGAAGCAACGGATGCCGGGAACTGGATACGCGTGATGGATCTCCCCGCCAAAAATCCGATTCGCCGAAGGGGCGAGGGGTTTCGAAAAGGGGACATCATGCTGGAACCGGGAACCGTGATCCGGGCTTACGAAATGGGCCTGATGATTGAATCGGGCCAAACCGAGTGTTCCGTCCGCGCTCCATTACGGGTCGCGATACAGGTGACCGGGTCCGAAGTAACTCCTCGGAACAACAGCAACGGACCGGTGCTGCAAGCCATCATGAACACCTGGCCGGGAACCGCCGCAGCGCAGCATCCGGTTATCGAAGATGATCCGGAGCGGATCCGTCAGCGCCTTCTTGACCTGAAGCCGATCTCGGACATCATCGTCACCACAGGAAGTATTTCGGCCGGAGCATATGACTATCTGTATGATGTGCTGACCGGCCTCGGTGCCCGGCCCGTAATTCGCAAGATCAATCAGAAGCCCGGCAAACCATTTACGCTTTTCCGGTGGGATGATGTGCTGGTCTGCTGTCTGCCGGGGAATCCGGTCTCGGCGGTCTTTACGGCTGAACTGTACGGAAGGGCGATCGTGCGAAGGCTGCTTGGCCTTCCGCCAATGGAGCCGGTAAGGGTTGTGCTGGATGGCAGTGTGGCCAATCCGGGGAATAAAACACTATTCCTGCCGGTCAGGCTGATGCATCGCGACGGAAGGCTGCTGGCGGAAACCGGATCCGACACCCGGATGCGTTCCCATCTGTTGCAGCTTTTCCGGGATTGCAACGGGTATCTTCAGGTTCCGCCGGAGACCCGGTATGAGGCGGATAGCCTGGTGGATTGCTATCCGTTTTCCCGGTCAGATGTTATATAACAGCTCCGGGGTACGTTCCCCGGGTCGACATTTCCATGACAACGTTCGAAACCGACATTCCCATGACAGAATACCGATCCCTCTATCTGCTTACGGGCGGGAAGTCCCGCCGAATGGGCCAGGACAAAGCCTCTCTGACATTTGATGATTTTGATACGCTTCTGGAGTACCAGGTTGAGCGATGCCACTCCGTTTTTCATGATGTGGTGCTTCTAAGCGGTCAGAAAACCTATCCGGTGCCCAATCGTCATGTTTTTGATGAGCTGGCGGATGCCGGACCGTTGTCAGGAATTCTGTCGGGACTGAGAGATGCCCGGTCTGATAAGGCCGGCGAAAAGGCTCCGGATACGATTGCTGTAATGGCGGTAGATCTGCCATTGGTTACGCTTGAGACACTTCATCACCTTTTTACCCGGCCGATGCCGGAGGATTGCGATGTTCTGATTGCAGGCGCAACACGTTCTCCATTGGCATCAGGGGGAGACGGAGCCGAAAGTGCCATGACGGCAGAGCAAAAAACCTATCAGCCACTACTGGGGATCTATCACAGCAGGGTGGAAAAACAGCTCGAAGACTATCTGAAGAGCGGCAATCGCTCGGTGGCCGGATTCCTGGAACAAGTCAGGGTTTCCGTACTGCCGGTCAAGGAGGAGGAGATCCGGAATATCAACACGAAAGAGGAGTACCAGAAGGTGGTGCACAAACGTAAACGCAACTGATCTCACCACTTCCGGTTTTTCCGCATTATGTGCTATTTCCTGGTTATTGATTCGGATACCTGATCCGCCACATCACAAGCCGGGACCTGCTTCGTGTTTTCTTCACTACCCGGCCCGTCATCAATAGCCACACCGCCAAAGTATTTGCGGAGGAAATAGAGGCTGACATGGACCAGTCCGATCAATACCGGCACTTCCACCAGCGGGCCTACCACTGTGGCAAAGGCTATCGGTGAGGCAATTCCGAATACGGCAATGGCCACGGCAATGGCAAGCTCAAAATTGTTGCCCGAGGCGGTGAAGGCCAGCGTGGTACTGCGGCTGTAATCCGCCCCCAATTTTGATGCCATGTAAAAACTGATCAGGAACATGAACACAAAATAGATGGTCAGCGGAATGGCTATCCAGACCACATCCAGCGGACGGTAAATGATCTGATCCCCCTGCATGCTGAACATCACGACGATGGTGAACAGCAGGGCGATCAGCGTGATCGGTGAAATGATCGGGATGAAAACCTTGTCGTACCAGTTATGGCCCTTGAGAGGCAGGAGGATGACCCGGCTCAGGATCCCGGCTCCAAAGGGGATGCCCAGGTAGATCATGACACTGCCAAAAATTTCTCCGATGGTCACATCGACCACCAACCCTTCCAGGCCGAACAGCGGGGGCAGGACGGTGATGAACAGCCAGGCGTAAAATCCGAATGTCACAATCTGGAACACACTGTTGAGGGCTACCAGTCCTGCGGCGTACTCGCTGTTGCCCCTGGCCAACGTGTTCCAGACCAGCACCATGGCAATGCATCGCGCGATTCCAACCAGAATGAGTCCGACCATGTAATATCCCCAGCGCGGGTCGGGGCCGAACAGGGCGGGTGCAATAAAACCGAAGAATCCAACCGCCAGCACAAACATGAGCACCGGGCCGATGATCCAGTTCTGCACCAGGGAGAGTCCGAGGATTTTGAAATCCTTGAAGACTTTCGGCATAAGTTCGTATTTGACTTTGGCCAGGGGCGGATACATCATGAGGATCAGGCCGAACGCGATGAGCAGATTGGTATGCTCCCCGACGGTAAAGGCCTCATTAAACAGTTCCACGGGTCCGCTGAAAAAGAATCCGATCAAAACACCCAGAATCATGGCGGCGAATATCCAGACCGTCAGGTAGCGGTCCAGCAGGGACATTTTTTTGCTGATGTTGATTTGTTGATGGTTGGACATGTTGTGATGTCTGGACTTTTTGGATTTAAAATTTTATAAGGTATGGCCGGTGTGGTTGAACCGACACAGCCGGGCCGTA
>SLLW01000439.1 GCA_007133875.1 Balneolales bacterium
ATTACAAGTATTGCTGGCGATTGATGAAAAAAAAGTACAGTAATTGTTCCAGTGAGAAAAAAAAGTTTCGAATGATCCGCAGAAGTGATATCGTCTATATGAATATTGATACTATTAATAACTCGTGCTGTTGCATATAAATTCTCCGGATGTATGGATTGAACCCTTTCGTATTGACCGGAGCCTGTTGGCAGCCATTCCATTATTATAAGATAACCAACTTTTTGAACCCATGAATTTACAGCAACTGACCTATGTCATTGCCATCGACCGGTTTCGTCATTTTGCACGGGCAGCTGAACAGTGCGGTGTCACGCAACCGACCTTAAGCACGATGGTCAACCGCTTTGAAGAGGAGGTCGGTGTCAAAGTTTTTGACCGAAGCCGATCACCGGTAATACCAACCGAAACGGGGAAACTCATTATAGCCCAGGCACGCCGAATCCTTGATGAAATTGAGCATCTGAAACATCTTGCGGGTGAAATGTCCGACCAGGTGGAAGGCGAACTTCGTTTGGGAATCATACCAACAGTCGCTCCGTTTTTGTTGCCGTTATTTCTTTCTGATTTATTGACAGAGCACAAAAAACTAAAAATATCGATTAGCGAACTGACTACTTCCGAAATTATCGCGCAACTGAAAACCAATTCGATCGATGCAGGAATCCTTGCAACACCACTTGATCAGGAATCCATTCGAGAGATTCCACTCTATAATGAGCCATTTGTGGTCTATCAGGGGAAAAACCTGGCATATAACGCTGAAAAATATATCACAGTTAAGGAGATTAATCTGGATAACCTCTGGCTTCTGGAGGAGGGGCACTGCCTGCGAAGCCAGATTGCCACCCTTTGCGAGTTGAAAAAGCAGAAACCGATGCGCAGTAATCTCGTATACGAAGCAGGAAGCATCGATTCCCTGAAGCGACTCGTGGATTTCAACAATGGAGTTACAATCTTGCCGCTGCTTGCAATCCGTGAATTCTCTAAAGAGGAGATGGCATCGGTTCAGTACTTCAAAGAGCCCGAACCCGTCCGCCAAATCAGTATTGTGACCTACAGACATCAACTCAAAGAGCGGATTGTAGATGTACTGCAGGCTATGATCAGGGAAAAAGTAGAGCCGATACTTGGTAATTCAAAGGCAGTTGAAATTCTGGGAATCTGAGGGATTTTTTTCACAGGGGCTCATTTTCCCGGTAACCGTTCTGTTGGTCCTGCTGCAGTTAACGAAATATCGGACAGGTGCAGCCAATTGCGGTAATCACCGAAAAAGTATTGTGAGAAATCGGGTAAAGTGATATCTTGTTTTTTCTCAACGAAACGGATATCAGGTTGTGAACATGTGTAATCGGATTCTTCGATCCGGTTCGGAAAAATAAGGGTTCTTAGCTCAGTTGGTTAGAGCGCTACGTTGACATCGTAGAGGTCGGCAGTTCGAATCTGCCAGAACCCACAACCGAATAGAAATCAATGGTTTAGCCCGTCCGCTTTGTCTTGCTTTTTCTTGCCATTCTCCCCATCCCACAATTTCTTGCCTCCTCACACGGCTGCGTTTTTTTGAATGTCGCAAAACGATGTTCATACTGTGTTTATCTGCGATGGGCAACACTCTTTAGCGAAAATAGTTGATCTTTATTTGAACTGTAGATCGGTTTTTCTAACTTTCCGCACATATAAAGTATTACCGGGGTCAGGTGGTAGCATCTGATTCTTTCTGTAGTCTCATTTTTTTTAAATCTGAGTCAGTATTTTTCCTGCTCTTTAGTCATTTTTACCTCGATTTTATTATTGGCGGACAGTAAATATTTCCGGTTCCGTCTGTACCTGACTAATTGAAAAGGTTTTACTGTATATAAACCATTATCGCTATGAGTACCGGAGCTGTTATTCTGGTCTTGTCTTCACTTCTGATCATTTCAGGGGGATTGGCACTATTTCTCTGGGCTTTTTTTAACGGACAGTTCGACAATATCCGCAAAGGAAGCATGCTGCCATTTGATGACGAAGAGCCGGCAGGAAAACGCACCGACCAGATATTCATGGACAAAGAGGAAGGAGAAGCTCAAGAACGTGAGTCAAGCGAAAAAAAGTAAGCAAAGAAAAGAGTTCAATGTAGCAGATCTCGATCGCAAAGCGCGATATGTAGTACTGTTCTTGATTCTCTCAGGTGTGTTCTGGCTGCTTTTCGGAACGCTTCTGGCATTGGTGGCATCGATAAAAATGCACCTTCCTGACTGGCTGGGTTCGGCCGGGTGGCTCACCTTCGGCAGAGTTCGCCCCTTGCATCTGAATGTCATGGTTTACGGGTGGGCGTCACTTACCGGAGCCGGCGTATCGCTCTGGATGCTGAGCCGTTTACTCAAAGTCCCCATCCCTCTCAGAGGGTACATCATCGTGGCAGGAGCCATCTGGAATATCGCATTGCTTGTGGGGAGCATTCAAATCCTTGCAGGGTTTTCAAGGGGTATTGAATGGCTGGAGTTTCCGGTGTCGACCATGGTCGTCATTGTTCTCTGTGTTATCATCATGGCAAGATCAGTTATAGTCATGGTCATGACCCGCTCAGTAAAGCAACTCTATGTGTCGGTTTGGTACATAATCGCTGCATTTGTGTGGTTCCCGCTTCTTGGACTGGTATCATCTTTCCCCATTTTTGATACACCAACCGTCCAGGCGGGCATGAACTGGTGGTATGCTCATAACGCTCTTGGCTTGTGGTTTACCCCCATCGGCCTGGCCGCTGCTTATTATTTCATACCCAAAGTACTTGGGCGACCCATCTACAGCTACGGATTATCCCTGCTCGGTTTCTGGGGATTGGCATTGTTTTACAACTGGAACGGGTTTCATCATTTAATTGGATCTCCGCTTCCAACGTGGTTCATTACCATCTCCATCGCCGCCAGTGTTATGATGATCATTCCGGTAGTCGTTGTTGCCGTTAATCATCACATGACTGTGGTTGGATCCTTCAGTGCCGTCACGTATTCCCCAACCTTGAGATTTGTCGTTTTTGCGGCCATGAGCTATACCTTTGTCAGCCTTCAGGGCAGCATGCAGGCGCTTCGTTCGGTCAATGAAGTGATCCACTTCACCCACTTTGTTATAGCTCATGCACACATCGGTATGTATGCATTTGTCACTATGATGCTTTTCGGCGCATGTTATTACATTTTGCCCCGGATCACGCTTCGGGAGTGGCATTCAAAAAAACTTATCAAGTGGCACTTCTGGCTGACCGCTATCGGTATCATTATCTATGCCGGAGCACTGCAGGGTATCGGTATATTCCAGGGTTTTTCGATGAATGATCCCGATGTCCCCTTCACGGATACGGTTACGATGACGATTCCCTATCTGATTGCACGCTCAGTATCCGGAATACTTATGAGCGCCGGACACCTGATTTTTGTCTGGCTGCTTATTCGCATGGTGTTTCAACCCGGTGAACAACCAGAAACCCCGCTGATCTGGGAAAAAATAAGAAAGGAGTTTGCCCTATGATCCGGTACTCCATTTTACTCTTCGGCATCATTGCCACATTTTTGATTGCCATGTTTGGACTGACCATCCTTCCCAAAATTTTTATCGATGAAGGGGTCAAGGATCCGACCTATTTCACCCCATTCGAAGTAAGAGAAGGACATCGTATTTTTGTCCGTGAAGGATGTATTTATTGCCACTCGAAACAGACTCGGCCGGAAGGTTTCGGGGCGGATGTGGAGCGCGGATGGGGACGGGCAAGCGAAGCTACCGACTACCGCAATCTGCTTCCACACAATCTGGGTACGATGCGCACCGGTCCCGATCTTGCCAACATCGGTGCCCGCCAACCTGGAGAGGAATGGCATTATATCAACCTTTACCAACCCCGGGCAATTAACGAAGAGAGCATCATGCCGCAGTTTCCCTGGCTATTTGAAGTTTTCAGTGAGGATGCGCGGCCGGGGCGGGATGGATTGAATCTGCCCGAGCGGTTCCGCATACCCGGCATGAAAATTCTGCCTGCCGACGAAGCACGCTATCTGGTGGCATATCTCATATCTCTGGACCAGGAAACAGGAGTGCAATAATGGCTGATGAACGCTACTTTGGGGACCGGGAGGATTATCAAAGCATGGAAGAGCTCCACAGGGCTGCCATGGAGAAGGAAGAGCAGATACCCGAGGAGGGGAATGAACGCGGTCCCTGGTGGATGTATGTCATCATTGTGCTCACACTTGCCTTCGGCTTTTTCTATATGGGCCGGTATCTGGGTGAAATTTCTGATCGTCCGCACGTACTTTTTGCGGAACCGGAACCTGCCGAACTTGAGGAAGAAGAATTCGATCCGATGCAGGTTGGCTCGCGGATCTATACGAGATTGTGCCAGTCATGCCATCAGCAGGATGGTTCCGGGGTGGAAGGGGCGTTTCCTCCGCTCGATGGATCAGATTGGGTAATTGGTGATCCACAGCGTCCCGTCAATATCGTACTGCACGGTTTTGAGGGTGAAATTGCACGCAACGGCGTAACCTACAATGCGTTGATGCCCGGTTTTTCGCGACTTGTTTCGGACGAGGATGTAGCCGCTGTTGTGACCTATATCCGCAATTCATTCGGAAACGAGGCGCCGGAAGTCGCACCCGAAGAAGTCGCTGAAATAAGGGATGCCACGCAGGACCGAACATCCCCCTGGACCGAAGATGAGCTCAACGAATTTATTGAAGAGCGATAAAAAACATATTACCTCGGCGTGTACGCATTGCGGCCTGCCGGTTCGTACTGGTCCTTCCCCGCGTTCGCGCCAAAAACAGAGCGGCAAGGCCACTGTTTTCTGCTGTTTTGGATGCCGGATGGTATGGGAAGTGGAACGGCATAGCGATAGCGAAACAGGTGGATCACCGGATAACCGTTTGTCACCGCTCAACCTGCTCTATCTGAGATTCGCTCTTGCACTGATCGCTTCCATCTTTCTTATATTCATCAGTATTACACTTCACTTTGAATCTGATCAGGCTCCCGTCTTTCTGCGTTACATCAGTCTGGTACTGGCGACGGGTGTCATGTTTTTGCTTGCCGGTCCTTTTCTTGACAATCTCAAGCGTGAGATATCTGATCGAAGACTAAGCCTGGCATCTTTGATTTTCACCGGATCCGGTGCCGCTTATCTGCTTTCGGCCTGGAATACGCTTTCGGCCGGAGTGCCGGGTGGATGGGGGCTGCCCGTAGGTGAAGTCGCTGCACATACCGGGCCGACCTACTTCGAGACCTCGGCGATGATACTCACCTTTTACATTGGAAGTCTGCTTATTGATACCCGCATCAAGCGAGGCATGGCAGCATATTCCAAATTCTGGCAGCCACAGTCTACCCCGGAAGTACTCAGGGTAGAAGAGCAGGGCGAAGATTCTGCAGCAACGGTTCGTACGACGGCTGATACACTGGCCGTTGGTGACCGGTTTCTGGCTGAAGCCGGACAGCCGGTATTGACAGATGCTCAGGTTGCGAGTGGCAACGGCTTTGTAGATGAATCACATCTTACCGGAGAGCCCGATCCCGTTTCCAGAAAAACGGGCGACTCTGTTTCGGCCGGAAGCATCAGCATTGATGGCGGCCTCACTTTAAGAGTCACACATCCCTATAAAGAATCGTCACTGCGTGAATATATCCGGCAGGCGCGGGCGATGCGGTCCCGGCCCGGGTATTATGAGCGGGCAGCCGCCCGGGGCGCTACTATTCTGCTTGTATTTGTCATCATTGCCGCATTTTTCGGCCTTGGATATCATTCATCAGCGCATGGGTTGTCTGCCGGCCTGCAGGTTTTTCTGGCGGTCTTGCTTATCGGCTGTCCATGTGCTTTTTCCATTTCCACCCCGGCGGCATTGTGGGTGGCTAATCAGCGGCTTCATCGCTCCGGTGTTATTGCGATGGGGGGAAGCCGGGCACTGGAGAAACTTTCCGACACCAGGGTGGTTCTTTTTGATAAGACCGGTACCCTGACAGAAGGAGTGGCTTTTCGCTCAATCCAGCGGGTGGAAGATAATCCTGAATGGCCGGTAGACCGATTAATGAGCCTCGCCGGTGGTGTTGAGCTCGATCAGCCTCACCCGTTTGCGCGAGCTTTTCGCAGATATCTGGATCAGCACGAACTGGAGCCGGTCCGTCCGGATGAAACACGTTTGCTGCCTGGCCGGGGCATGGAAGGGTGGCTGCAGGATCGCACTCATCATATTCTTCTGGTCAATAACAGTCACCCGATGGCACAGGAGCAGCTGGCCGAGAGTGAGCTCGGGTTGTTTCTGGATGACCGTTTGATGTTGCGCCTGCGTATATACCAGCCCCCTCGACATCAGCTTGAAAATGTCATTTACTCCCTTCGCAAGGATCTTAATATAAAAGTGGCGGTACTTACCGGAGATCCAAGTGATGTATCATCGGCGATGCCGGGTAGCTCCGGATCGAAGTGGCATGACGGTTTCTCTGCGAATCACGATGATGTAGACTATCACAAGGGCTGTACTCCTGAACAAAAAGCGGCATTGGTTGATACATATCGGAAAACATATGGAAAGGTGATGTTTGTAGGGGACGGAACCAATGACCTGATGGCAATCAATAAAGCAGATTTAGGTGCAGGAGTTTATAACGGCTCACTCAGCATAAAAAACCATGCCGATTTTGTGTTGTATCATCCCCATCTGGGGGTGATACCCGAAATGTTGCAATTTTCCGGAAAAATTACCGGCACCATACGTGGAAACTTCTTCTGGGCTGTAGCCTACAATGCTGTCGGCATCGGCGTGGCCCTGATGGGATGGCTGCACCCGTTTTTTGCGATCCTGGCCATGATGCTCAGCTCCCTTTTTGTGACATTCCACTCCGGTTCCCTTCAACGACGACAAAAATCTCTTGGAGAACTTGAGAATCAGGTGAATAACGTTACCGATGCGGCTTTGCTGCAACCCGGTGTCAGTGAAACGTAACATAGCGTATTTTATAAGATATGGATATACTTTGGACCGCATTTGCTTTTGGTTTGCTGGGATCTGCGCATTGTGTCGGAATGTGCGGACCCATAGCTGTTGCCCTGCCCGGCAGCCGTGATTTCATGCGTTCCTATGTTACCGGACGCATATTCTATAATCTGGGCAGAACAGTGACCTATATGCTTCTTGGTGGCGTGCTGGGGGTGATGGGGCTCGGTATCTGGCTGGCCGGTTATCAGCAGGCGCTATCGGTGATAACCGGTTCAGGCATTGTCCTGGTAACTCTTGTGACCTGGAACAGGACATGGATTCCCGGAGGGTCGGTTTTTTCAGGAATCGCCGGCCGTTTTGAACATATGATGCGGCCCTTGATGCAGCATAACTCACAACCAGGGATGTTTTTGATCGGGGTACTTAATGGTTTTCTGCCGTGCGGTCTGGTTTACATTGCTCTTGCAGCTGCACTGGCATCCGGGAGTTTATTTGGGGGAATGGCTTATATGGGACTTTTTGGTATCGGTACCCTCCCCGTGATGTTTCTGATGGCAGTATCGCCTGGACTTTTAAGCGGAAACTGGCATCTTCGCTTACAAAAAGCCATACCCTGGCTTGCCCTGCTGGTAGGTGCCTTGCTTATTCTGCGTGGCCTTTCTCTGGGAATACCATTTATCAGTCCCGATCTGGCAGGAAATGGATCCTGCCATTAGGTGACGCTACCAGGTTATTCCCAGGAAAAACCCGGAATAATTCATTTCATTTGGTGGCATTTCATCTCCCACCACAGCGCTCAAGAGTTCACTGAACTCATAAGGTCCGGTCGACCAATTAAGTTTACTGAAGCGCATGCCCAAACTCAGGCCGATATTGGCTTCAAGGAAACGATGAACACGTGCCATCAGCAACAATTCATTGGAAACAGCAGCACCGACCTCATTATCATTGTCGCCATTGGCTATGCCGTTATTGTTGTCAATAAAACGGATCATCACTCCGGGGCTGCGGGTGTACACGGCATCAAAGCTGAAGTCAGATCCCAGAATGGGAATGTTGTTCAGTATCGTCAAATCATAACTGGCTCCCAAACCTGCACCGAAGTTGGTATTTAAAAAGTTTTTTGTGGACCGAACGGAGCTGTCGTTCTGATCAAAAGTGAACTGCTCATCGAACATCAACCGATTGTAACCGGCATGGAATCGAATGGGTACATAGATATGTAATGGAAGCCTGAAAAACCGGTCCCAGAGAGTTGCATCACCACCAAGCTGGAAACTGGCATGAAATACTTTTGTTTCGTACGGCCGGTTCCCCATGGTATGGTCAAAATAAGTATCCCCAGATTCCCCGTAACCAATGAGAAGATTGTTTTTGGGTGTGCCGATCATTGCCATGTAGGTAAGCTCATTGTACCAGGTCTGGTTCTCATAGTGGAAGTATAAAGGCATGGTGCCGCCAACCAGGGACTGCCCGCTGTATTCCGGTATATCATCAGATGCACGTTCATTTTCTTCGGCTGTCACTCCCGATGGAAGTACTAAGAACATCACGCCGATAATCAATAAGTTTGAAAGTATTTTCATGACCCCCTCTCTAATTTTATTAACGAAAACCCTCTAAGAATGTACGTTAAAACAGGTTGTAATACGTGTTGCCTCTGGTTGATATAAACCTATAATTTTTAAGTTATCCGGGCAAAAACATTAATAAAGTCTATAATAGTGATCTGATTCGTTTACACCATACAGAGACCGGATACCAAAAATGATATCAAATGCCATTTCACTGAATTCAAGGCAAAGTACTATATTGGATGGCACTGCGCACAATTTGTAAATGTAATTAGAACGGAGATCTCGCATTCCATAATTATAGCTACGAATATGCTCGTGCAAGCGGGCCGACTATTGTGAATATTCATGACAATTGAATACTTATTATTTCAGGTATTGCGTCTCGGGTCCGTACTGATTGTCGGATACCTGGCAGGACTGCTGGTCATACATCGGGGAGTGAAAGTCAATTACACAAGGAAAATCTTTCACTTCGCCATTTTTTTCTTCCCGGTCCTGTTTGCCCCGGATTTCGATGTGGATGGAAACCCTGTATCCCTTTCGGTGTCTACGGGAGTGATCCTGATACTGGGTCTCGGAATATTCCTCAAACCCATACGTCAGCGATGGTCATTTGCAACCGTATTATTTCGGGCAATTGACAGACCGGAAGACCGGCCTTATACTCTGCTCTGGTTGACAACACAGGTTATTACGGGGTATATCGTCATTGTTTTTTTCGTGATTGTCTTCGGACATCATGGGATGGGTGAATTGATGATGATTCCCATACTCATCAATGGTATGGGTGATGGACTTGCCGAACCGGTGGGCGTCCGCTTCGGACGTCACAGCTATTCGGTTCCTGCTTTTTTTTCAAGCCGTACATATCAAAGAACACTGGAAGGAAGTGCCTGTGTATTTATCACATCATTGCTGGTGGTTCTGTTTTTCCATGACCATTTTACCGGTCAGCAGTTGATCACAGCAGTGATTGCAATGCCGATACTCATGACCCTGGCAGAAGCACTCTCTCCGCACACCTGGGACACCCCCTTTATTTTTCTGGTTGGCGGTTTCTCACTCCTGGGGATCACGCATTTTGTATGAATATGCCATTTTTTTCTGAAAACGGGTTTTGGTTCTGCAGTCCGGTAGTTGCTCGTGAGCTCCGATGATCAGATAGCCATGAGTTTCCATATGTCTGTAAAGTGATTCCAGAAATGTGATCTGTCTTTCAGTAGTAAAATAGGTGAACACCAGGTTTCGGCAGAAAATGATATCAAACCGGTCGTCAGGCATGGTTCTGCTGATGTCATGTTGGCGAAAGGTCACCAGTCGGCGGACTTCCGGACGAACCCGGTGTTTTATGGATACTGAGTCCGGGTGGCCTGGTTCATCGACCCTGGATTCAATGCCCCCGGTTTCAATTTCGAACCATTTTTGCTTTTCTTCACAGGTAGCTTCCTTCAGCGATCCGGTGTCGTAGAGTGCCGATTCGGCGCGGTGCAAGACCTCGGGATTTCGGTCTGTTGCCAAAACTCTGCCGGGTACATCTGGAACCGTCCGGCTGGCAGTTCCTTCAGCACTTTCCATTAACATGATCGCAGCACTGTAGGCTTCTTCACCGTTGCAGCAACCGGCTGACCAGATCCTTACCGGTTCCTGCCAGCGCAAGGATATTAGTTCAGGAAACACATGGTCCCTCAAATTATCCCACAGCTTCCTGTCCCGAAAAAAGCGGCTAATCGTAATATCACAACTCGCGTCAAGAAACTCCCACTCATCAGAATTTCGCTCCAGATAGCGCGCATAATCAGCGTAGCTGGTGCAACCGGTATCGGCCATTCGGTTTCGGATTCTGCGAAGAACCTGTCTTCTTGGTTTACGGTAACCGGACCAGCGATATCCCAGTTTCGGAAGTGCCCACTGCAGAAAACCGACAGCACTTTCCGGATACACATCATCTGATTTAACAGGCCTTTCTCTTGCCATTTCTTTTATATTTGCACTTCAAGTGGTCACTGGATTCCCGAACGACACAAGTATCATCAAAAATTGCAAGATCAAATCCGAAGAGGATCCGGCGCCACCACCGCCTGATGCTCAGCCTCCACCCGATCCTTTTCCACCTGACAGCGAGTAAATTGCTGTCCTGAACAATCAGTAATGGTACTAGTGGTAGTGGTAAAAGAGGTAATCAGAGCGAATATGATCTGGCAATCTTTTTATCAGGCAGGCGAAGCATTGAGTATCATGGATTGATTGCAAGGTAACAATGAAATAATAAACCGGGCGTGACGACCCGGTTTATTATTTCATTTAATACCGTTTAACGATCAGGTAGCCGTCTTCTACAGCTATGGGGTGGCCGTGTTCTCCTTTTTTCAGATTCCGGATCACCATTGCGACATGATCCGGCAGCTCTGAAATCCGCACATGCTTTCTGATTTCTATTGAGGCGAGTTCCTGCTCCTGTTCATGGAGATACCGGATCACATCCTCGAAACTTTCGCCCGATTCCAGCCGGTTGTACAGCGAATCAGCGAATTCTTCTGTGATGGCAGTCAACAGGCCTATGTGAACTTTCGGATCAGTTGAAACCCTGTTGTACATTGGCCGGATTTCGATGGCAATCCTTCTTTTGATCAGATAATCGGAACCATCTGATGGAGGTGGTACATGAAAAGTCCATTTCCTCAGCGAATCCATGGCAGCCAGGTCCCACTCTTCGTCACCGCTGGATTGCAGGAGTCTGAGATCCCGTACAAGACCATCCTCATCCAATTGAAACAGAACGGTGAGCTCGATCAATTCCCGGCCTTCCGAGTTTTCATACACTGGAAAATCCGTCTTTTCAGCTACTTCAAAAACCTGCGGCTTCGGAGCACATCCATAGATAATACCAGCCAGAATTACTATGAATAGTATGGTGGCAAGGTGTGATTCAGAGTCCCCTTTTTTCATGATGGCAGGGATTTTACCCGTTTAGTAAATATTTTTTAATAAATAGCTTGCCTGTCAATAAAAACCTTGTTATTTATATGACGATATTTCGAGATTTTTATTGTAAAATGCAAAATAATGCAAAAAAATATTCCGGGGAGGAATTATTTTTTACCTGTTTATGGTATTAAACCGACATCGGGTATACTTAAAATATCGAGGAAAGCAGTATTGTCAATGACAGCTTAAAGCAGCTCCCAGTGTTACCGATAATGGAATGTATTTGTGGATTACGTATCCGTTAAGAGAGATCTCAACCGGTATGTGCACGATGTCGTGGCCACTTAACGGAATTCCACTTCATTGTTCACAGGATCTGCTATCTGATTTTGACACGTACTATACTATTAATGGGAAATAACCTGCTATTTGTATGGTTTTAATGCCGGCTATCATGTCACAAATTCTTTATGATCATCGAATTGGAATCGGAGGTACTCTGAAGAATGAAACCGTGACCAATGACCGAAGGGAACATCAACAACTGCTGGATCAATCCCCCGATGTGATTTGTACACTGGATGAACGAGGATGCTACCTGTATGTTAATGCAGCATCACGGCGAATATTCGGTTATGAACCCGGCAGCCTGGAGGGGCTGAGTTGTCTTGATTTCGTTCATAATGATGATAAGCGTGCAACTGTTGATGCATTTCAGAAAATTCTGGCGGGTTCCGATTCCGATCTCATTCAAGTGGATAACAGACACCTTGCCATAGACGGTGGTTACGTACAGGTTTCATGGTCTTTGAGAGCCAACCCGCAAGAGAGATCCATTTATGCTGTCGGCCGGAAAACCATCAACGGCAATACGATGAATAGTAACGGCCGGGTGGTCCCCGGAATTCTGCGAGGTCATGTGGGTGCATCTATCCAAAGAACAGAAGAAGAGATTATCTATAGCCTTCTTCAGGAAATGAACTCCTTTGTGACACTTGATGACTCATTACTCCGGGCCGTCCGG
>SLLW01000020.1 GCA_007133875.1 Balneolales bacterium
GGTCAACTCCGCCATCCGCTACAACGATCTCGGAAAACCCGGTTTCCTGACGCAATCCGGGGATGATGAACTGACGGTCCGATTCCCCGAAGGACGTTCGGCCATTACGCCTGGTCAGGCTCTTGTCGTCTACGAAGGTGATGATGTGATCGGGGGCGGATGGATTCACAAAGCAACGGAACCTGTATTCCAAGATAACTGACCCGAATATGAACATATCCCATTCGTACCTTACCGGCATCGCAATGTTTGTGATGTTAATATTGCCTTTAACACTGACCGCCCACTCCCCGGGTGAATCAGGGGAAATATCAGCTGCCAAAGTTTCACCGGCCAACGGTTCATCTGCCGGTATATCATCAGCCAATAGTTTATCTACCAGTATATCATCCTCCAAAGCATCATCCACCGCCAACGTATCATTTGAAGGCGAATTGTTCCTGGCACGATATGCCGTATCAGGAGATGCGCGTGAACGGGTATCGCGAATGAAGATGACCGTCAATTCCGACTTTATGCTCATTGAGAGTGCCGAAGGGAGTGTCGTAGACCTGATGGGCAATGTCCGGGCTGACGGGATTATTATTCGGCAACAAAATGAAAACCTGGTATTCCTGACAACCGATGACAAAGCAGTCACCATGAACAAACAGGAACTGCGTCAGCTGATTACCATGCTGGAGAATATGAGGGGCAATTCCGGCTCTCAAACGGGGCTGCCGGAGGTGACACTGACAGAAACGGATGAATCTCAATCCATTCAGGGATATTCGGTGAGGAAATGGATTGTGAAAGCCGAGGGAAGAGTGGATGAGTGGCATGTCTGGGTAACCGATGAACTGGCCATTCCCTGGGGGATGCTCTCTGAAAGCTGGCTGACCCGTCATACATTTCTGCAGGGGTTTCCTGTGGATGAGTGGCTCAGTGACGAACGGCTTCCCCTCAGAGCGGAACTCTGGAACGGTGGCAGGCTTGCCGAAGTGCTTGAATTCGAAGATATTAATCGCAGACCGGTTGATGCTTCCCGGTTTAATATTCCGGATAACTACGACCGTATCAATTTTCAGCAAATGTTATTTGATCGGATGCGAAACCGGTAGGGGGCTGATCGGCGCGAATCCCCCTGACGTAACGTCATGCCAAACGTCCGCATGCAACTCTTCCAAAACAGTATTATGACCATCAGCTTATCTCCCCGCCTGTATCTTCAGAACATTCTTCCGTTTCTTTTTGCTGCAATAATCCTGGCTTCATGCGGTTCCACGGATCAGGCCCGGCTCGCCCCCGCAGCGGATGAGGATACCCATATATACTATGATATTGATGGCGAAATTGAAGCAGATGAGGCGATTAGTGCCTATATCCAACCCTATATCAGAGATATGGCAAGGACCATGAACCGGGTGTTGACGGTCAGTGAAGGATCGTTTGAACGCGATACACCCGAAGGCACGCTGGGTAACCTGGCTGCCGATATCGTTCGTTACCGTGCGACCGCAGAAATGAGAGAGAAGGTCCATGTGAGCATTATGAATAACGGCGGGCTGCGCGTACCCCTGCCGGAAGGGGAAGTTACGGTCGGAAATATCTACGAACTGATGCCATTTGAAAATCATATTACGGTACTGGAATTTACCGGTGAGCAGTTGCTCCGTATTGCCGATGAACTGGCAGGTGTCAATGGAGAGGCAGTTAGCGGGATCCGTTTCAGAATCACCGACGGAATCGCCCGTGATGTGCTTGTTGACTCCAGCACCGTGGATCCCGACAGCCGCTATTGGGTAGCCACCAATAACTGGATGGCTGACGGCGGCGGCCCTTCGCCAACGTTGTGGGAGCCGAAACAACGCCGGGATCTTGATGTGATGATCCGGGACGCTATTATTGAGTATATCAGCCGGAAAGAAACCATCTCTCCGTATCTGGATAACCGGGTTAGAAACTGAGGAACCATGAAAAGAAGAACGTTTTTACGCAATTCGGCAATACTTGGAGCGGGTGTCGGGATGGGGGGACTCATCCCCGGTGCTGAGGTGATTGGAGCATCTTCCGCCAGAGTGACCATTTTGCACACCAACGATACCCATGCCCGAATTGAGCCGTTCCCGGAAACCGCGCCGAATTACGCGGGAATGGGCGGCGTCGCCCGCCGTGCTGCCCTGGTTAAAAAATTGCGCGCTGAAAACCCCGACAGTCTGCTGCTGGATGCCGGTGATGTGTTCCAGGGGACGCCCTATTTCAACAGATTCCATGGCAGGCTCGATTTTGAGGTGATGACCAAAATGGGGTACGATGCCACAACCATCGGGAACCATGAATTTGATAATGGGGTGGACGGGTTTGAAAAGGTTATGGACAGTGCAGGTTTTCCATTTGTTTCGTCCAATTATGATTTCGGCACGACACGTATGGGGATGCGGGTGCGGAAGTTTATCATCCGGCAGGTAGGCGGGGTGAAAATTGGTATTTTCGGGCTTGGGGTTTCGTTTGAAAACCTGGTTCTGCCGCATTTGCATAAAGGTGTTCGTTACAATGATCCGGTAGAAGTATCAGCGGATATGGTTGCCGATCTCAGGGATTATCATGGGTGCGATATGGTTATCTGCCTGAGTCACATCGGATACCGGTATAACGATGCCCGTGTTAGTGACCGCGTTGTTGCCGAACAGGTGGACGGAATCGACCTGATCATCGGAGGGCACACCCATACTTTTCTGGATGAACCGGAACTCATTGAAAAACCGGACGGCCGCCGTACCTGGATCTCACAGGTCGGGTTTGCCGGCATTGTACTCGGACGATTGGACTTCCATTTTGACCGTGACAGGCAAGTTGCCGGAGTACGGCATCATCGCTATCCGGTATCAATGCAGCTCGATGAGTGGGCCTGAAAGCAATTTCGGTAAACGGTAATGGGCTTTATTCAATCCTGGCAACGAAACAGACGAAAACGGCAGCCGTTCCCGGAAGCATGGAAGCAGATCCTGGAACAGAAAATACCGTACTACCAAATGTTGCCACCGGAATATCGCAGCAAACTTCAGGATCTGGTACGTCACTTCATGGCGGAAAAAAGTTTTGAAGGATGCGGGGGGATGGAGCTTGATGATGAACGTAAAATCATCATCTCAGCGATGGCTTGTATACCACTCCTGGGAGGAGTTTCCGACATCTACCCCTGGTTGAGTGCCATACTGGTCTATCCGGCCCACTATCACGCACCATACAGCGAACCGGATGAGGGCGGTGTGGTCA
>SLLW01000025.1 GCA_007133875.1 Balneolales bacterium
AACGGATTAATTGAAAATGAAACGTTCCGAAACAAGTTTATCGCATTACTCACCAATGATTTGAACACCCGGTACCGGCCGGAATCAGTGATTGAAAGGATTGAGGCATTTCGTGCGTTATACGAGACGGAAATTGAAGAACATATCAATCGCTATCCGGCAAGTGCAGGGGGATCTGTACCGGGTTGGCATGCAGAAATCGATCGATTAATAGAATTCGCCCAAAAGCGGCCGGAGTATCTAAGAAATCACCTGGAAGATTTTTTTAACCTGCCCGGAACCGTTACGCTCGATCTGGAGGTGTCCGGGGCTAAAGCCGGACATGTGGGCATTAACGGAACCGACATCCACTCCGACACGCCCGGAGTTCCGCAGGACTATTCGCAATGGAGCGGAACCTATTTCAAGGGTGTTCCGGTCGTACTGGCGCCGGTTCCAATAGAGGAAGACCTGTTTCTGGATTGGAAAATAGCCCATGGTAATTTGTCAGATCGAAACGATATATCGTTGGAAGTAGATTCCGTCACCGGCTACCCGGTGATTATGTGGACACCTGAGGAGGATTTGCGTATCACTGCTGTGTTTGATGACGATCTGTCTGCCGGCAATGGAGATGAGAAACCGCATCAGATGGCCATTCAACAAAATTATCCAAATCCGTTTAACAATTTCACCAATATCCCGTATACATTGAACGAAAAAGCCCGGATCACCGTCGATATCTACTCGGTCACCGGCCGGCATATCCGCACTTTTCATGAAGGCAGGCGGGACCCGGGGGAGTATCTTATCCGCTTTGATGCATCCGGCCTGGCAAGTGGTGTGTACCTATATCGCATGAGCGTGGTACCCGATACCGGTACCGATGTGATCACCCCTGCTAAAAAAATGATGTTGATACGGTAAACCGGAACAATAAACGTTAGTACTTTATTTCTAAACATATTAGTTTTTAAACTTGCAGTCATGGGCGTGTCGTTTGTACTGGCAATATGGGCAAATGCTACCGGCGAAACAGGAATAACGGACTTAAAACCAATAATCGAAGACCTTGAATAAGATGATGATATCAGGTGGAGACGGCTATAGCGGCAAACGATTCGCAACCATAATTGGCACAATGTTGATGGCTGCAGGATTTGCGCTTGTACCGCTTTCCGATCAGGCATTTACACAGAATTTAAATGTGCATCCGATACCTGAGTTGAAGGACCGGGGGGAGGACCGTGAGCCGGGCAGGGAGCAGCGTACCGGCCATACGTCACACCATTCGCATCAGCATGAAAATGACAGGATCTTACATATTACCGACTATCTCAGTCAGGTTCCGGAAATTCGGGAGGCGTACGAGTCGTATCTGTTGATGAAGGAAGAGCGTCCCGCTGAGCTGGAAGCACTCCAGGTTGCAGAGACGTACGATGTAGGTGATACCCGAATGTTTTATGTCTACAATTACGAGGAGAGTACCGGCAGTTCTAGTACCTATGATGAGAAAGAATTTGAGCTTCGTGCCGTTGGAGAGATCGCACAAATTTGGGTGGAAACTGATGAAATCGGCCCGGACAAAATCAATGAAGAGGTGGTTTCATCCATGATGGAAGCACTGGAAAAACAGACTCCGCCACGGTCGGTGAATTCCGATCAGGGAATTATACAAAATAACATTGAGTTATTTGCTCGTGGCCATCGGGAACTGGTTCCGGACCCATCAGGATCAGGGATGATTAAATTTCTGGTGACCAATGTTCAGGATGGATGGGACCCGGAGGAGGGCGGCCCCTATATTGCCGGTTTTTTCAATCGGCTTGATCTGGCAGCGGGATCAACCAACAGCAACGGGGCAGCAATCCTCTATATCAACTCAAATCCGGGTATCTATGGTTTTGACAGCGCAGGGACGGTTGATCCGCGGCGCCCACTCGGCACTATTGCACACGAATTTCAGCATCTCATCCAGGCTGGCCGGGATGCCCTGAACACCTTTATGGATGAAGGCCAGTCGGAGCTTGCCGAAATTCTGAATGGTTTTGACGCCCGGAATATGCAATTTCTGGATATGCCGGATGAGGTCAGTGGTGATGTGGAATCAAACGCTGCTCCCGGTTTTTTAAGATGGCGGCAGGGGGAGGACGAAGTTCTTTATGATTACCAGCGGGCACAACTTTTTCACAGTTATATGTACGAGCGGACGGGTAAAGCCATTGGAGGCCTGACCCAGAGCCGGAGAGAGCACCAGCCATGGGTACAGTATCAGAATATTCTGAATGAAATGGATCAGGATTTGGAGTTTACGGAAGTACTGGCCGAGTTTTATGTGACCAACTGGCTGAATAAAGTGAATCACGAAACATATTCCTATTCCCTGCCACAACAGTCGTCGGTGAGGGTGTCGGTTCCGGGGCGGGAGTTTGGAAGTTCGGAACGGCCATGGTTACGGAATGAACGTGTTTCTCTGCAGTATGGAAGTGCCAAGTATACCCATTGGCCGCAGGTAGAAAATTTGTGGATTGAACTGGATTCCCCGGATCAGATCATTCACTATCTCATCACAGAAAGTTATTCCGGCGCGATTGATGTTTTTCGTGTTGAAGAGCCGGAAATTACGCTGACTGATCGGTATCAGTCGGTGGTTCTTGTCTCCGTGAACACGGTCAGAGTCCAGAATGCGACATATGGCACACGACATTTTACATATACGGCAGAATGGCGACCGGACAGTTACCGGGTTGTGGATCTTTCGTACGCCAGGCAGCCAGCCTTTTTTACGGAGCTTCCGGATCACCCGGTAGATGCGGATGACACTTTTGTGGCCCGTGCTATGGCAGTTCGAATAAATCCGGACTCTGACGGAATTCTCCAGGGGGTGGAATTTCCTTTGCTTGACAGCAGGGATTTTGAGGCTGTTACCGGTACGGGAAAGCTCCGGATATCGGTATCCGATTCACGTCTGTTAACGGGGTCAGGCAGCGATGCCATCTATGTTCCGGATAATGAGCTGGTGTCAACGGAGATCGATTTCTCACAGTTGCGGGCAGGTATCAACACAGTGGATCTGTCCGGCCATGAGATTGAACTGCAGTCGGGCGGACAATATCATGTAAGTTTTTCCGTGGTGGACGAGTCGATGGACGGCCTCCTCCGTTTTATGGTTGATGCGGGTTCAGATAACCAGGGTGATTCGGATTACTATCCAGTCAGGACCGTTTCACGAGGCGAGGATGGGGACGGAGATACGTACTGGAGAACATTTAGAG
>SLLW01000413.1 GCA_007133875.1 Balneolales bacterium
AAACCATTAAATTGCAGAGTAATGAAATGGAGTGCCATACCTTATGTAGCGTTTAAAGCCCTTCGCCGAAATACGATGCGTACTATTCTGACAGCGCTGGGTATCATCATCGGTGTGGCCGCGGTAATCACCATGGTTGGATTGGGCCAGGGCGCCAGTACCGAGGTCAGGGAGCAGGTCAACCGTTTGGGGCAGAATGTGGTATTGGTGTTTCCGGGTGAGCGTTCCCTTGGTGGCGTGAGCATCGGGGGTGGCAGTGCCAACACCCTGACCACCGAAGATGCACGGGCGATTCAGGAAGAGATTCCGGAAGTTATAGCCGCCAGTCCGGAGGTGCGGTCGCAACGCCTCGTAGTTTATGGAAACCAAAACTGGCACACCAGGATATACGGTCAGTCAGAGGATTATCTCCAGATTCGCCAGTGGCCGATTGAGAGCGGGGAAATGTTTACCCGGGAGGATATCGAGCGTGCTTCGCTGGTAGCCGTGGTCGGGCAGACTATCATTGAGGAGCTTTTTGAAGGCGCTGATCCCATCGGGGAGACCATCAGGGTCAGGGGCTTGCCACTGACGATCATCGGTGTTCTTGAAACCAAAGGTATGTCACTGATGGGCTCGGTTCAGGATGATATCATCATCGTCCCGTACACAACCGCTTTTCAGCGGATATCTGGAAGAAGTCATGCCATGGTGATCAATGTGCAGGTCTATGACGAGAACTCTATGGAAATCGCGCAGGCGAAAATTACCGACCTGTTGCGGGAGCGCCACCGGCTGGCTTCGTATCAGGACAATGATTTTACCGTGCAGACCCAGGAGGAAGTTGCTCGCGCGGCGACGGAGACTTCACGCATTATGACCTGGCTGCTGGCCTCAATCGCGGGTATCTCCCTGTTTGTCGGGGGAATTGGAATCATGAATGTCATGTTGGTGAGCGTAACAGAACGTACCCGTGAAGTGGGGCTGCGTCTTGCGGTGGGCGCACGGGGGTCTGATGTGTTGCTTCAGTTTCTTGTCGAGTCGGTGATACTTTGCATGTTGGGTGGTATCGGCGGTATTGCATTGGGCATTGTGTCCACGGAGGCCATCGCGAGTTACGCCGGCTGGCCGGCATTATTTTCAACAGAAGCGATGATCGTGGCCGTAAGTGTGTCCGCTATGGTGGGCTTGTTTTTTGGATTTTATCCCGCCTGGAAAGCCTCCCGGCTTGATCCCATTGTCGCACTTCAGAGAGAGTAAACGTGTCGGCATTGATGCAAGATCGATTTGTGCACTGACAGGGCATTGCGATGCATTCGGGATTCGGTCAGATATCCGGCGGTGGTTCAGAATGCAACGTTTTGCAGTGGCCTGGTTTGAAGCGCATGGTACTAATCCGTACCCTTATGTGCAACCCCGATTTCCCGACGCACAGCCGGCGCCACCTCGGTTCCAAGCAACTCAATGGCTTTCAGTACCTTTTTGTGAGGAATGCTGCCAACGGTGAGTTGCAGCAGGAATCGCTGATGCCCGAAAAGCTCGTGTTGATGGAGGACTTTGTCGATCACCTCCTGCGGACTGCCAACGACATTGGCACCGTAAAGCGTGCAGGAAGCGTCGAACTGCTCGCGTGACATCGGCGGCCATCCGCGCTCCCGCCCGATCCGGTCCATGGTCAGCTTGAATGCCGGAAACGCGTCGTTCTTCGCCTGTTGTGAATCATCGGCAAGAAATCCATGAGAGTTGATACTTATCGCGGGTACCGGATGACCCGCATCCTGGGCGGCCTCGCGATGAAGTTGTGCAAAGGGGGCGAATTGTGCGGGATTGCCACCGATGATGGCTAAGGCCATGGGTAGCCCCAGTGAACCGGTACGGACGGCCGACTGCGGTGATCCGCCGACAGCTACCCAGACCGGAAGCTGATCCTGAACCGGACGCGGATATACGCCGCGATCATGGATAGGCGGGCGATGCTGCCCTTCCCATGTAATTCGCTCCGATTCCCGGAGTTCCAGTAGAAGTTTCAGCTTCTCGGCAAAAATTTCATCATAGTTGTCCAGGTCGTAACCAAATAGTGGAAACGACTCAATGAAAGAGCCGCGTCCGGCCATGATTTCAGCACGCCCGTTTGAAAGCAGGTCCAGTGTGGAGAATTGCTGATGCACGCGCACCGGATCATCCGATCCAAGAACGGTAACAGCGCTGCTTAAACGGATGTTTTTGGTTCGCTCTGCTGCAGCAGCCAGTAAAACCGGCGGTGCCGAGGAGACGTATTCCGGGCGATGATGCTCACCTATGGCAAAGAGATCCAGTCCCACCTGATCGGCCAGTTCCGCCTCCTCCATCAGGTTGTGAACCCGCTGCTGCGGTGTGATTGATTGGCCGGTGTCGCCAATCGGCGTGTTTTCTACAAACGTATAAATTCCAAATTCCATAACTGTCTGATCTGATTATCAATTATCAGAGCTAACATTGCCAGCGTAAAAATCATTCTGACCGGCATGGTCCATGAAAATGAATGAATTTATAGAACATTAGACTGCAATTTATGATATTACAATACAGAATGAGGTTTTGATATAATGTGATTCACCATCTTTGGCATATTCAACAGCTATATCTGCAAACGAACGTAATCGAGCTTTCTGGCTCCTGATGGCCGTGCTGTTTTTTACCGGCTGTCTGGGACCGGTTGCCGAACTGTATCCAGAGGATGTCGAAGAGCGCCCGATTCCGGTTCATGTTGTTAAAGTTGGCTGGCATGCCGGACTTATTGTCGAATCAGAACATCTCGGCGATGCATTTCCGGAACATGAGCAGATGCCGCACGCGGAATTACTGAAAATCGGCTGGGGGGATGACAAGTATTACCCGGATCCGAGCCCCTCTTTCTGGGTAACACTCAGGGCGATATTCTGGCCTAGTCGGAGTGTATTGCATGTAGTCGGTGTAGAACCCCCGATTGAACACTATTTCCCGGGGTCAGAGGTCGTCACCATGCATATTTCCGAAGAAGGAATGGAAGAAATGACCGAATTCCTTGCAGGCTATTTCCGCACGGGTGATGACGGAAAGCCGATTTATCACAGTTATGGACGATATGGCAACAGTGCCTTTTTTGAATCGTACGGACGATATTATATCCCCAAGACCTCAAACGTCTATACCGCCCGGGCACTTCGGTCGGCCGGTGTACCGATCACCCCCGTATACGCGCCCACAGCCGGCAATGTGATGCGACAGGC
>SLLW01000234.1 GCA_007133875.1 Balneolales bacterium
CCGTTCTGTCGGATTGGAAGGACCAATTGCAGATGACGTATGAAGGCAAGGCGACCGGGCATCCCATATTACTTGCATTAGCTGATGTACTGCGTCAGCATAACATCCCAATATCACTGCCATTTCAACTCATTGACGGCGTTGAAATGGACCTCACCAAATCCCGTTACGAAACGTTTGATGAGTTGTACGACTATTCCTATAAAGTGGCATCGGTTGTTGGTTTGATGGTCAGTGAAGTATTTGGCTACGAGGATGATTCGGCGCTGACCCACGCGGTTGATCTTGGTATAGCCATGCAGCTGACCAACATTATCAGGGATGTGGGGGAGGATCTGAGGCGCGGCCGGATCTATTTGCCGGCCGAGGATTTGAAACGGTTTGGGGTTTCGGAACAGGACCTCCTGAATTATCGGCTGAGTAAAGAGTTTAAAGCGCTGATGAAGTTTCAGGTTGCCCGTGCCCGTATGTATTACCAGCGCGCAGATACCGGTATATCTCTGCTCTCCGAAGACAGCAGGGTTCCGGTCCGGTTGGCCAGATATAATTATGCCCGGATTCTCGACCAGATTGAGACCAATGGCTATCAGGTGTTTGAGCACCGTGCCCATCTCACATTCGCCCAGAAAATGGCCATTCTCCCGAAATTATGGTGGAGTCAGTAGTCCTGTTTCCATTTCGAAAAAGTTTTAAAAATTGCCCGCGATGCATTAGCTTAATCGTACATGTGTTCAGAATCCGGTTACGTAAATAATCCAATTATTGATGACAAGTAAACGCCACCATTGGCAGAGCCCGAGTCTGGGCAGGAAAATGTCCATAACCGTGTACGGTACCGAGGGAACTCCCATTCTTGCTTTTCCGGGTAATAGCGGATCGGGCAACTACTGGAAGAAGCAGGGGCTTATCGATTCGTTATCATTCCAGGTGGAAAACGGGCATAATCAGATCTTTTGTGTCGATTCCATTGACCAGGAGAGTTTCTTTAATCCGGATATATCGCCCAAATCACGGATAAACCGTTACCGGCAATATGAGGCCTATATTGTGGATGAAGTTATCCCGTTCATCCGGAAAACCAGCAATGATCTGTTTCTGATGGCTGCCGGTATTCATATGGGGGGGTATCATGCCCTGAATTTTCTGCTGAAATATCCCGGCAAGATTCATAAAGTGATCGCAATTGGCGGCCGGTTTCAAATCCGGACGTTTATGGGAGATTATTTTGATGATAATGTCTATTTCAATAACCCGGCTGAGTACATGGCCAACCTTGAAGACCCCGATCTGCTGGAGGAGATCAGGAACACCGATATCCGTCTGATTGTCACACCGGATGATCCCTACGTGGACTTGAATCATACGTTAAGCGATATTCTTCGCTCTAAAGCGATCGATCATATGTTTGATTACTGGGTGGAAACCGCTGGAAAAGCCCAAACGGTATGGAGTGATATATTGCAGCGCCATGTACCATAATCAACCGGGTTTGCTGTCTGCAATCGGTATCTCTTCCCGGCGAAGACGATCATGGGGAATTGCCACCATTCCAATTCATAAATACCGGAGATGAATGCCGTCGTTTAAAAAATCACTATATGATCAATTGGGGAGCCTGGGAACGGAACAGCGAAATCCGGAAACCATGCATATCGATTTAGCGGATCCGGGAGAAATCGTCCGGTTAATGAATCGCGAAGACCGGAACGTTGCCGAATGTGTTTCCACCCGGAGCGGGCACATCAGCAGAGCGATCGCATTTGTCCATGAAGCGCTGGCGGCCGGCGGCCGGCTTATTTATTGCGGGGCAGGTACCAGCGGACGTCTTGGGGTCATTGATGCCGCGGAATGCCCCCCAACGTTCGGAACACGCCCCGATCAGGTGATCGGCCTGATAGCGGGCGGACGCGAAGCGATGTTTACCGCCCAGGAGGGATCAGAGGACAAACCGGAAAACGGAAAAAAAGATATTGCAGAGCATAACGTTACCAATTTGGATATTGTTTGCGGCCTGGCGGCGAGCGGGCGTACTCCCTATGTGTCCGGCGCCCTGCGGGAAGCGCGAAAACGCGGCGCCAAAACCATTCTGGTCTGCTGTGTTGCAGCTGACCAGGTTGACATCGATCCGGCCCCGGATCTTCTTATTGATATACCGGTCGGGCCGGAGGTGATTATGGGCAGCACCCGTTTGAAGAGTGCAACCGCTCAAAAAATGGTCTGCAATATGATTTCAACCGGGGCCATGGTCCGGCTTGGCAAAGTCTACGAAAATGTAATGGTGGACCTGATGTTGACCAACCGTAAACTTTTGGAGCGTTCGCGCCGTATCATCTGTATGTTCACCGATCTCGGATATGAAGAGGCTGCGCAGTTGCTGGAAAAGGCCGGTGGAAATGTTAAAATTGCGCTGGTGATGGCGCTGGCGGATGTCTCAGCCGATGAAGCGACAACCCAACTGGATAAGCAGCAGGGATTTATTCGTGCCGCCCTTATCGAATTAAGCCGGCGTTGAGCTGATACATCGGTCTTGTCATCCGTTATACCGGCAATAACAGAAAATCTTGAAATGGCGAGGAATTTTCATACCATCAACCGGCGGAACCGTCACTATGTCATTCGAATGCAGGTTGCAGTCATCTCTGCGATACTTCTCTTCATTCTATTGTTTCGCTTCTGGCCGGCCACCAGTGATCCGGATCGGGAATTGACCGGAGATTTTTCCGAGAGGGAATTGCTGGATGCGGAGTTTATTGTTACCTCACAAGCGGTAACGGTTGAGCGCTCCGCTCCGGCTACGCCAAGAGTAGATGAAACAACACCTGATGAGGAAATAGTGGATATGGAGTATGATCTGGAGCTGGGAGATTTAACACAAAACGGAGGGGACCCCTTGTCGCTTTTTGTGGATGACAGGAGGGAGCCTGAAGTGGTGGAGAATCCGGATCAACCTCCAAGAGTGCGGCGCATTGTTGAACCGGTGATGCCCTCGCAAGCACGGCAGGACGGCATTCGCGTAGAGATAGAGATACTATTTTTGGTGTCAGCGCACGGAGAGGTGGAAGAGGTCTCCATCGCTGAAATCCGCATGTATAACCCGGCATCCGGACGATTCGAACAGGTGGATGCGACCGGATACGGTTTCCGCGATATCGTTCTCCGGGCAGCAAGGCAGTGGGAGTTTCATCCCGCAGAACACGAAGGAGAAACCGTTCGGTCC
>SLLW01000126.1 GCA_007133875.1 Balneolales bacterium
TATCAGTTCAATCCGTTTATCAGTATAATCAATACTTATGCGCATTCTCTATATTTTCCCACATCCGGATGACGAATCTTTCGGTCCGGGACCCGCAATATCGTCACAACTACGGTCCGGTCATGAGGTGTTTTTGCTGACCTACACCCGGGGCGGAGCTACGAAAGTCAGGCACAAATACGGGTATAGCATCGATGAAATGGGTGAAGTGCGGCACAGGGAGATGCTCGCTGTCGCTGAGGTTTTGGGGCTCACAGGGATGGAGGTTCTCGATTTGCCGGATAGTGGCCTGAAACACCTGGATCCTGTTGAAATTGAGGAGATTACCGAAGCGCATATTCGGAAAATCAATCCGGATGTGGTTGTGACCTATGCGGTACACGGAATCAGCGGTTTTCATGATCATCTGGTGACCCACGCGGTTGTTAAACGGGTTTTTTGCAAACTGCGACGGGAATGGGAGCAGGCACCTGCCAGGCTTGCCCTGTTTACTCTTGCAGAGTCGGAGATGGAGGAGTCCCGAATGCGCCTGAGTATCTCCACACCGGAGGAAATTGATTGTGCAACTCCGCTGACAGATGACGATATCAAAAAGGGAGCGCAGGCGCTCAATTGCTATAAGACCTATCAAGAGGTTATAAGGGAAGCCAAACCTCTGGAAAGAACCGGAGACACGGTCTATTTTGAATTTTTCCAGGAAAACTTCAAACCCTGGATCCATTCCGTATGTGATCAGCTTCCCGGCCGATAGTAAAAAACCTGCCAGGGATAACATACCAAAGTCAGTTCGCCGGCAATTACTTATTTGGATACGCTCAAAATCAGGGAGATTGCGGCAGAAGTCCGGCAAGCGATTCGCCGTTTTGTCCTGAAATCCCGACATACCAGACATCATCCCATCTCCATGATACCATCTCCTGACCATTCCGTGTATGGATGTAATAGTCATACTCTGTGACACAGTAATCTACCGCATTTTGATCACGTTCCATTCTATCATCAATATCGGAAATCACGAATGCAAATATGTAAATGACTCCGGCATCATGTACGTGATACGCAAACATGGGAGTGTGAAAACCGGGTATAAATTCCATATCGGCCACTCCCGTTAATTCGGCCCTGGATAATTCAGGAATGCGGAGATCAAAGCCAAAATGTTGCTGTACGCTGGCTTTAACTTCAGCGGAGGAAGCGGTGGAGATATCCAGAAACTCCCATCCACTCCCAAGTGTTGTGTAGTACGCCATGGCCATCTCCTCCAGGCCGGGCATCAGCTCTTGCTGAGTACCTTCATTTGACAATTCGGCATTCTGCAATAAAAACAGATACAGAAAGATGGAGATAATGATAGCTGCAGCAATGGAGACGATGGTGATCTTTTTATAATTGCTCCCCTTTGAATCAGCCAGGCCTGCCTGAATTCCGTTTCTCTGATGAATACGTTCTTCCAATGCCTGGTCTCGAATGCACCTGTGAATTTTTATCTTGAGCCCGGGAGGGAGGGGCTCCTGACGAACCCGTTCCCGAACCAACTTCTTAATCCATTGCTCCTCTTCAAAATAGCGCCGAACATCCGGATTTTTTGCAATAAATTCAAAGAAAGCCCTCTGCTCTTGTTCGGATGCTTCACCATCCACAATGGGAGTAACAAGGCGATAAGCCCTTTTTTTATCCAGCTTGAAATGCATATTCTTGCGGGAATATTATCAATGGATATGAGCCGAATGAACAGCGATGATTGAAATTTTTTCTTAATATCCGGCCACACTTTTAATAAACGGAATTTTACCAGGCAACGTTCTCTCTGAGTATGCTAATAATCTTATATCCAAATGCAGTGATTCGAAAACTACTGTACACCAGCGTTCTTATTCCCATATTTCTTCTCGTAAATGAATCGGTTTATGGTCAGGTCGTTAACGTCGAACGGCACAGAGTGCAGGCGGATACGTTCAATGTCTGGACCGGTGGATTGGGTTTCGGACTCAGTATCTCCCAGAATAAAAGTCAGGTCATCCGTTTCAATACCTCGGCCGATCTCACATATGTAGCCAGGCGCCACGATTTTCTACTGCTCGGGAGGAATGATTTTTTGAGGGTGGAAGGGGATAACGTGTTAAACGACGGCCATATCCATTTGAGAACAGTTCTTTTCCGTGACAATACCTATGCCCCCGAATTTTTCCTTCAAGGACAATACAACCTGGATTGGGGATTGAAGCGACGAGCCCTTGCCGGCGGAAATATCCGGGTACGGCTTCGTCAGACCGACAATTTTTCAGCATTTGTCAGCACCGGTTTCATGTTTGAAAACGAAATCTGGGAAGATGAGGACGAGGAGCAACGGGCGGTATTTAACCAAATAAAATCAACAACCAGCGTCAATGTTCGCGGACGTATCACCGAATCGGTAGATGTAGCGGCGATCAGTTACTATCAGGCTCGCCCCGACCGTTTTTTTAAACCCCGGTTTACCTCCGACTGGCAGCTTCGTTTCAGAATCTCAGAACAGCTCCGGTTTGCCCTTCAATTTGTAAGTACACTGGATTCGGATCCGCCCTTTGATGCTACCCATTTTATATATAATGTTAATAATGTATTGGAAGTCCGGTTTTGATAACCACCCTGCGCACGGAAACTCCGGAAATATCGTTAAGGCATTGATCATTCTCTATTATTCACGTTTAATAACTGCTGATTCATGAAATCTGTTTTTTTCATTTCTGCCCTGCTCTCTTTCTTTGTTATTTCCTGTAATTCCGGAAGTGACACGGCTTTGAGTGAAACTGCCTCTCAGGACTATGATTTTTGGGTCACCCTGGAAGAAGCCCAGGACAAAGCCTATGACGAAGGAAAATATATCGTTCTGGATGTTTACACCGAATGGTGCGGTTTTTGCCGGCGCATGAATCAGGAAACATATGGTGACGAAGGCGTTCAGGAAAACCTGGACCGGTACTTCTATCCCGTCCGAATCAATGCCGAATCGGATCGCGAAGTCACATTTCTTGGCGAAACCTACACCATGGAGTCGCTGGCACTACAGTTTGGAGTCGGATCTTATCCCACAACCATTTTTATAGCTCCAAATGGCGAGCCTATCGCCGTCCAGCCCGGCTTCATTGACGCCCCGACATTCCGGAGGATGCTCTCCTTTGTTGGCAGCGAAAGTTATAACACGGTCAGTTTTGAAGAATATTCGAATTCCAACTAA
>SLLW01000200.1 GCA_007133875.1 Balneolales bacterium
TTCGGTCCCGGCATTGATGCTTGGCTTTTTTACAGGAGTTGCGGTCAGTTTTGCCCTGGCGCTGCTTCCACTGATCAGTATCAACAACATCCCGCCATTGCTGACCATCCGGTCTACCGAGTTCTCACCACTGGCGCATGTTCCCAAACGCATCAAAACAGGCGTTGGTTTGGGTGTGATTCTGCTGCTCACCGCAATCCTCGCACTGCTGCTTGAAAGCTGGATGGCCGCCGTCATTTTTGTCGCAGGCCTGGTGGCTGCCCTGATGATCCTGCTGTTTACTTCCGCACTCTTTGTTCGTCTGGCCCGGCTGCTCCGTCTGCGCTCGTTCTCTTATATCTGGCGTCAGGGGATCGCAAACATGTTTCGTCCCAACAACCAGACTACCGTGCTGGTGACCACCCTGGGAATGGGTATGCTGCTTATCGGTGCGATGTATCTCTCCCAGGAGATGATCCTCCAGCGAATTGATCTCCAGACCGGCGGAGAACAGCCCAATCTGGTATTTTATGATATTCAACCCGATCAGGCCGGCGACATCGAAGCGATAGCCGGAGAGCATAGCGTGGAAATCATGGAGGTTGTGCCTATTGTCTCGATGCGCCTGTCACATATTGGGGGCCGTTCTGTGAGGGAAATACGGGAGGATACCGCGCGTCAGGCCGGCACATGGGCATTAACCCGTGAATACCGGGTATCCTACCGGGAAGCGTTGAATGAAGCGGAAACGATTCAGGAAGGGGAGTGGATCGGCCGGTCCGGGGGGATTGGGTCCGGGGAGACGGTTCCGGTTTCGCTGGATCATCGCCTGGCGGCAGATCTCGATGTCGGACTTGGGGATTCCTTACGGTTTGATGTGCAGGGAGTTCCGGTGGAAACCTATGTCGCCTCCATCAGGGATGTCGATTTTCAGCGTCCGCAACCCAACTTTTTCCTGCTCTTTCCGGCCGGTGTTCTGGAAACGGCCCCGCAGTTTTTTGCCATGACACTCCGGGCTCCGGACGAAAATGTGACCAATCTGATGCAACAACAGGTCGTTCAGGCGCATCCCAATATCTCTGCTATCGACATCGGCCTGGTACTCGAGAGTGTGCAGGCTTTTCTGGATAAAGTTGCCATGGCGGTACAATTCATGGCGCTGTTCAGCATTCTTACCGGGCTCATAGTACTCGCAAGTGCAATTGCAATCAGTCGTTTCCAGAGAATTCGCGAGTCGGTCCTGCTGCGGACTCTCGGAGCATCACGCCTGCAGATTCGTGGAATTCAGTTCGTGGAGTATTTGTGGCTGGGTTCGCTGGCCTGTCTGGCCGGAATTCTGCTTGCATTTGTGGCAGGCTGGCTGCTGGCCTGGTACTACTTTGATCTCCTGTTTGTCCCGGATATCCCTGCTCTCGTATTGGCTTCACTTGCTGTTATAGGTCTGACCCTGGCGGTCGGTTTTCTGAACATGCGGAAGATGTTACGAAGCAGTCCGCTGGAGGTGCTGAGGATGAGTGCTGAATAAAAAATGAATACGGAATAAAACGGAATATTTCGCACCGGTATGCAGCATCACATAATCGTACACCGCATGGGCACTCATCGCCGCAACGAGGCCGGCCCATTCAAAAAGCAGGCCCAGGCCGACACTCAGGCCAAACATAACCACACCGAAAAGCATATGTTTGATGGAAGTGAACTTGAAATATCCGTGAATCCCGACAAAAAGCAGAGAGGTTATCCAGATTCCCAATAATGGCTGAAGTGCCCCCCGAAACAACAGTTCCTCTCCGGCACCGGCAAAGAACGAAACCTGAACCTTGTCAAACCGGGAGAAATTCATTTCTGAGATCATATTTACAATCGAATAATCACGCAGAATATCCGACATGGGGGTGAAAAACATAAACCAGGAGAGCAGTCCGGCGGAGAGCAGCCCGAATGCCACGCCGATGATAAGTTGCAGATGGAGGCTGAATCCATGCGCAAAAAGGGAAACCAGCGGAGCGTCATGGAAAAAATGGAGGAGTATCAGGGTCAGGGTGATGTAAATGACCGTGGAGCCAAGTGACATGAGCAATAGCCCGAATCGGGATATTCGGGAAGTACCCGGGGGGATTCCTGAATCTGGATCGGACTTGTTCATCAGGGTTCAGGCAAAAGTTTCGCTGGTATGCGAATGGTAAATACCGATCCTGTACCAATCTCACTTTTAAGATGGATGCTCCATCCATGAGCTTCCACAATCCTTCCGGTGATAGCCAGTCCCAAACCGGTGCTTTTTTCCTTGCTTTTTATCGTGTTCGACAGTTTTGAGAAAGGCTTGAACAGCTTTTTTTGATTTTCGGATGATATTCCGTACCCCTGATCCTGAAAATGTATTAACAGATCGCCGGAACCAAATGGTTGTCCGTCAGCAAACTTCCCCGGCGATGCGCAGTACTCAACAGAGACGGCAACGGTTGTTTTCTCGGGGGAATATTTAATCGCATTACTCAACAGGTTATTGATGATCTGTTCAAATTTGTTGGCATCGGCAGAAATGATCGCTGTTCCGACAGTGGGGGGCATAGCCGCGGAATCCCCGGTAGCCGGAGAGCGGGACCCAAAACGAATGGTTATTCTCTTTTTGGCGGCCATCATATTATGAATAGTGATGGATCGTTTGAGATGTTTCACCAGGTCAATGTCGGTTGTATCCATGGAAATGCTGCCTGCCTCGATTTGAGACAGATCCAGCATCTGGTTAATGAGGGTCAGCATGAACTGACTTGCCCGGTGGATATCCCGAATAAAATTCGTCTGGTTTTCACTTAGTGACTCCCTGTCGTCATCATCATCGGTTAACAGCTCGCTAAGTGCCATGATTGTGGATAACGGACTCCGTAAGTCGTGAGCCGCCATACCCATCATTTCATTTTTAAGTTTGTTGAGATGCTCCAACTCCTTGCTCTGTTCCTGCAATTCGGCAGTTTTTCGCTCCAAATCTGCCGTTCGCTTCATCAGAGTTCGCTGGATGTTGGTCAGTTCGTTATTGAGCCGTGTAACATTGTTATAATAGGGATCATCATCGATGCGAATCCGGCGAAAATTACCGGATTTCATGGATTGGTCTGGCTTTTTTTGATCTGACATATCAATTAACCAAGGTGCGGGCTTTGATTACAGCATCTTCGGCATTATTTGCAAAAGCATTAGCATTAATATCATCAAATAGCTCCGGACGCTCAAGAAA
>SLLW01000104.1 GCA_007133875.1 Balneolales bacterium
TGCATCATACACAGTAAATGTATGTCCAAACGTTAATAAACCACCTGTAGTCACCTGCGTTACAAACGCATAAAAAAACCTCTCCCCCTTCAGCTGTATGATGGAGGAGAGGTTTCATTTTTTTAGTGAATTGCAATCCCGCTTATTCGGTAAATCCACCTTTGGTCATTTTGATCGGATCAAGCGCTTTATCAAGCTCTGCTTCGCTTAGATTTGTCATCTCCAGGGCAACTTCTTTCAGCGGCCGATTGTCTGCAAATGCGGTTTTGGCAATTTTCGCAGCCAGATCATAACCGATTATGGGATTCAGAGCCGTCACCAAAATCGGATTCTTGCCAATCTTGTCTGCTATTTCCTCTTTTTTGACAATCAGTCCGGATACCGACTGATCGGCAAAGTTTCGGGCTACATTGGCCAGCAGCACGATACTTTGGTTCAGGTTGTATCCAACTACCGGAAGCATCACATTCAACTCGAAATTACCAGACTGGCCACCGATCATAATCGTGGAGTCATTACCGATTACCTGGGCGCAAACCATGGTCACGGACTCTTCAATCACCGGATTCACCTTACCGGGCATGATGGATGAGCCGGGCTGTAACGCCTTGAGCTGCACTTCCCCAAGCCCGCTGTTCGGGCCGGAATTCATCCAGCGAAGGTCATTGGCCATTTTCATCATACCTACGGCGATCGTTTTGAGCTGACCGCTGGTCTCAACCGGTGCATCGATGGTTGCCTGGGCTTCGAAGTGATCAACGGATTCGATAAATGATTCCCCGGTCAATTCGGAAACTTTCTCTGCAAAACGTTTGCCGAACTCCTCATGGGTGTTGATGCCGGTACCTATCGCTGTACCGCCTTGTGGAAGCTCCCGGAGCCTTTCGAGTGCAGACTGTAAGCGAACAACACCAAGTTGAAGCTGACGCTCATAACCGCCGAACTGCTGAGCAATGGTGAGCGGCATCGCATCCATGAGGTGGGTTCTACCGGTCTTAACCACATCGGAATACTCCTGGCCTTTTTCATTGAATGCCTTGCGGAGGTGGTCCAGAGCCGGAATCAGCTGTTGCTGAACAGCGAGAAGCGCAGAAACGCGAATGGCGGTCGGGAACACATCATTGGAACTCTGTCCAAAGTTGACATGGTCGTTCGGATGGATTTTCGCTTCTGCCCCATCCTGTTCAGCCAGCCAGTTGGCACGGTTTGCAATCACCTCGTTGGCATTCATGTTGGTCGAAGTCCCTGATCCGGTCTGGAAAACATCTACTACGAAATGTTCGTCCAGCTCACCGTCGATCACCATCTGAGAGGCTTTCACGATATACTTTGCAATATTTTCGGGCAGCATCCCAAGGTCCTGGTTGACCAGTGCACAAGCCTGTTTCACATATCCGATCGCCTGGATGAATGCGCGGTCAAAGCGCATCTCGCTGATCGGGAAGTTTTCTTTAGCTCGTTGGGTCTGGGCGGCATAAAAGGCATCTTTCGGCACATTCACCTCGCCCATGGAATCTTTCTCAATACGGAATTTTGTCATGATTGAAATACTTAATTGTACGTGGGTTACTAAAATAATTACGGCACCCTAAGATGCAAAAACCAGATGAATTAATAATGAATCAATGCTTCAAGAGCCTCTCTGATATCATTATCATTCGGCAGGACATAATCCTCGAGCTGGTCTGCGTAGGGAATGGGAGAGAATTTGGCGGCAACTCTCATGATGGGAGCATCCAGATGGTCGAATGCCCGGGCGGCAATTTGTGCAGCGATTTCCGCGCCAAACCCCATGTATTCATAATCTTCATGCAGCACCAGGGCGCGATTGGTCTTCCGGACGGATTGCAGTACCGTCTCGGTGTCCAGCGGCAACATCGTTCGTATGTCAATAACTTCCACTTCCTTTCCCTTTGAAGCGTACTCCTTTGCGGCATTCAGTGCTTTCTGTACCAGGGCACCATATGTAAAAATGGTAGCATCATGGCCATCCCTAACGACCGCGGCCTTTCCAACAGGAACCAGATAATGTTCATCAGGCTCCGGGCGCCGCGCAAACCCCTGACGGTACAAAGCCTTGTGTTCCAGGAAAATAACAGGATCATCCCCACGAATAGCCGCTTTTAGAATACCCTTGGCATCGGCAGCATTACTTGGCATGACCACTTTAAAACCGGGAAAATGGGCGAGTGTGGATTCAATATTCTGACTGTGGCACAAACCTCCGTGAATATACCCGCCAACAGGTATACGAACCACCATGGGGGCACTAAACTGATTGAATGACCGGTACCGCAGCGAATCGATCTGGTTTTTTAACATCTCCATAGCGGGCCAGATATAATCACCAAACTGGATCTCTACCACCGGTTTCATCCCCCGGATTGCCAGGCCGCATGCGGTTCCCAGAATGGAAGCTTCGGATAGCGGGCTGTTGTAGCAGCGATCCCGGCCAAATGCTTCGGTCAGCCCCCGGGTAGCGGTAAAAACGCCCCCTTTGCCGTCGGCCACATCCTGACCGAAAACCAACATCTTCTCATTTCGAGCCATTTCTTCATGGAGCGCATGGTTTATTGCATCCACCATCACAATTTGTTGGCCTTCCGGCTTGCTGGATTCGTATTCCAGTTCCGGCGGATCCTCCGATAGTACGTTCAGAAGCGCATCCTCCCGTTTGGGATTTTCCTGTTTGGAGCACCAGGCAGTGTCACTCTCCACTTGCTGGTAAACGTCACGATTCAGCTCTTCCAGTTCCGTTTCTGTTGTGAGGTCGGCATCCAGAATGCGCTGGCGCATTTTGTCAATCGGGTCATTCTTTTTGTCGGATTCCAGTTCCTCCGGGTCACGATATTTGCTCTGGTCATCGGATGAGGAGTGAGGTACGAGTCTGACCACGTGGGCATGAACGACGGAAGGGCCGTTTCCGCTGCGCGCCCTTTCAACGGCTTTTTTCATTGCTGCGTGGGAATTGAAGAAGTCGGTTCCGTCAACTTCGAAAATTTCAAGATTCTCAAACCCGCGGATGGTTTTTGATATATTCCGGTTGCTGGTCTGTTCCGACACAGGAACACTGATCGCGTATTTGTTATCCTGGATGACCACAACAAGCGGAGCCTTCCGCAGCGTGGCCCAGTTCAGCATTTCATAAAATACCCCCTGTGAGGTACCCCCTTCGCCCGTTGAAATATAGACA
>SLLW01000247.1 GCA_007133875.1 Balneolales bacterium
CAGCAGGTCTTCCGCACGGTGAAACGCGTCAACATCGTCGTAGCGATAGAACCGGGTCGGATCATTGTGCCAGTTTCCGCTGCTTTTTTCAGGATACGGTATGGTTCCGTCATCCGGAAACTCAAACGGGGTAACGGCCAATTCCTCCAGCATCAGATCATGGAAATCCCCGCACAACCAGGACATCCCGGTCAATGTACCACACCGGAAATAGAACGAATTATCAGGCCGGCGGTAAAAAATGTCATCGCTGAATTCAGAAAAATCGGCGTCCCGGCCGATTGTCGGGGCCCGGTTCTTGCTGTTGATCTACCCACTCCGAAAATGATAATGACAACCCCTCTTCGGGTATTTCTGTTTCGGTACCACGCTCCTGCGATGCGCCAAAGGGATTGCATCCAAACAATAAAATCAACGACAGGCAGAGCAAGCCCCCCATATAATCTTGCGGTTTGGGTGTCCGGGCAAAATGACTGTTCGCATTCTTCATACTATTCTATACGATGAGAATTAAAAAGTGTTGATTCCCTCTGATCTGATGGATATTGATTTATGCACAAAAAGCTTCGAAACGTGAGCCCGTCCGTCAATCCGGTTTCTGCTGGCCTTACTGGCGCGGAAGGTTCCAGGGTTCCGCAAGGTTCATCCTGTCAACGTCCAGATGTGGGGTACGGGGGTACTCATCGATAATCACTCCATCCTCATTGACCATGAGAAAGTGCTGATGCGGCCCGTGAATTGTACCGATTATAAAATGGCGCTCATCGGACGCACGCTTCAGGTACCAGGGATTTTTACCGTGATAAGCCCAAAAATCAGGATCATCCCCCCCGCCGATCGGACGGGTATAGACACCCCAGGCGCCATCACCGATATAGACGATTCCGTTCGGATTAATTTCGCCATCACGTAACGGATACGTACGCTTGTAGGCGTGGTCATGATTCTCAAAAGCCACCCGCACTCCGGCTTCCTGGAACAGCGGGATCCAGTTCTCACGAATCAGTTTCGGATTGCTTCCATCAGGTTCGCGAACCGAAGGCCAGGCCGGAATGTGATAGTTCGGGAAAATATGCGGGATACCCTTACGCTCTTCCAAAACCGACTCCAACCACTCCGTCTGTTCCCCCTCAATGGGATTGGCGTGCTCCGTATCCAGCAGAATAATGGACATGTACTCACCGAAATCCAGGACCCCGTACCCAGGCTGCCCCGGAAATGCAAACAGATCAAAATAATAGGGAGCGATCTGCCGGCGGGATTCATCAGTCTGGGTGTAGGGAGGAATCCCTTCTCTGGTTTCATGGTCATCATTGCTGTAGTGATAGCCGCGCACCTCGTGATTACCAATGCCTGCCAGAACCGGGATGACACGCTTCTCATTGGTGATCAGAGTATTCATCATCACTTCCAGGTATTCGTGCCAGCGGTAGAGTCGCTCCTCAAGGCCATCGGCATAGGCAAGATCACCGCCCCAAACAATGAAATCGGGCTTGTAAGCTGCCGCCTGTCGATTGGTCAACTCCATCATATGCCGGGTATGGCGAACATCACCGCCGGTCGCAAAGCGGATCGGTTCATTGGCATTCTCGGGCATGGTTCGGAATTTGCGGTACCCGGAATCCTCATGGAAACGAAAGCGATATTCGGTACCCGCTTCAAGCCCGGTCAACTCAGCCCGGTTTATTACCCACTCAGAAAAAGGAAAGGGCCTTTTTTCGGCTGTTTTACTCATCCATTGACTGTCACCAACTTTTTTGTACTCCACAGCCACTGTTCCATCATAGTCATGGGTATGCCAGTCAATGGTCATGGTGGTGGTGGGATCCTGCTGCCAGGTGAGCATGAGCCCCAGCGTTTCATTTACGTCACTCCCACCTGCCGCACCTGCAAATACACTGCTTGATACCGGCTGAAACAGAACAGCCGCAATGATGGTCAGTAGTTGAACTTTTTTCTTCATAGATCCATTTTAATAAGGTTTGGTGGTAATATTTATCCACAATTTAAATAACTTACAATGTTCTGGTATCTCATCAAAAAATAGCGCCTTACTTTTAAACCGTAGCAGTGTCGATCGTCAATTGGGATCGCTTAAAACGATACCTTTTCCCGGCAAAGCAGCAAAGCCTGATATCTGACCCGTTTGCCGTATTACCGGTGCAGAGGCCTAAAATAACATCGCATACAATACGCCAATCACACCAATCAGGGCCAGCACATAGACGATCCGGGCCGGCATCACCCCCTCGTTTTCGGCAGCTTTCCCGAAAATGCCGAATACCAGCGGATGTACAAGGAATGGCATGGCAAATACGAACGCGATCATGCCCGCGGCTTCGGGGCCAAACATCCCCTCCTGAATGGCGGCAAAGAGTCCGAAGTGGGATATGGCGGATGCGTTGGCCATCACGGCATCACCCAGGGACATACCGGAGATATCGAGCAGCAGCAACCCCCCGAAAACGGCCACCAACTGCCATCCAAGCGAAAAAACCATCAGCCCGCGAATTTCCAGATTTTCCACACCTGAAGCTCCGCGCAAAATCCGCAGGGCAAAAAATGTCAGGATCAACCCGGCGATCACCACCATCAATGTGTAGGGAATCAGCAATTTCCCGGCGGTAGCACTGGCGGCCAGAATCGAAAACACAAAAATGTGTCCAATAAACGGAATGTTGATCATGATGGGCGCACGCACAGCCGCCTGCGGCCCGAGATCACCGGCGGTACAGGCTCCGGTCAGGCCCGAATGCGAGAGTGAACCCGCCATTCCGGGAGCCAGATTGCGGATGTTGTTGGCCATCCCAAAAAAGATGAGAATCGACAGGCCGCCGAACATCCAGAGCAGCTGACCGAAAAACCCGAAGGACAGCACGGAGGTCATGCCGGTCAGTTGAAATGCTTCGGCAATGCGCGACCCGCCTACCATAAAATTGGCCGCCAGGACAATGGGGATTCCGGCGAAAAGCAGCGAACGGATGGTAGGGCCGAACTGCCACCGGACCAGGATCATGCCCAGCGCTACCGAGAGGATCATGGCAAAAAAGATTTCGGGCAGGGCAATGGCCGGGCGAATCCAGGCGGCGATATGAAATGCGGCGGTCAGCAGCAGGATGATCATGCCCGTTTCAAAGATACCCTTGCGGATATAGACCGCCTTGTTGGTGATTTTCGCGCGATGGTCGATCA
>SLLW01000371.1 GCA_007133875.1 Balneolales bacterium
CGTTCAAACTGCAGGGCCATCAAGGCGCTGAGTACTCCGATAAATGCCACCAGCACAGCGAGGAATCTCATGACTATGGTGACGGTGAAGGTACGGTCAAAGATCTCCATCGAGGCTTCCCGAAGCCCCTGGTTCGACTGGATGATAACGTTCTGGATGCCAGCGGAGCGTTCACGAAGATCCGGAATCAGTGTCTCTATATCGGTGTCAGCGTCCGTATACAGGGCAAGGCCCGATATAACTTTACTGTCAAAAAACCGGTCGTAGACTGTCCGGCTCATGGTCAGCAGGCCGGTATCGGATGAGTAGTCGTAGTAGATGCCGGCGATGGCAAAGTTGTGCTCTCCCCGGTCGGTGTTAATGGTGATGGTGTCGCCCACCGAAACATCGTTGTTGAACGCATAGGATTCGGTGGCCAGAATAACCGGTTCGATGTCAAACTGATCCCAAAGGCCGGGAGAACGCTCCCTGAAATTGTAGGACTGGTCGGCTTCACGATCGGTTTCAACGACCGTAAGGCGGTCGAGGCCCTGATTGGTTTGGATTTCGGTTCTCTGGACACTGTGTGACCCGCTGACACCGGGTGCATTCCGCAACAGGGCAATAAGCTCGGGATCAAGTCCGGAATCCAGCCCTCGTGTGGAGAAACCGGGTGACTGAATATAGATATCGGCCTGGAGTTGCGATTCCAGCCAGGAATCCACGGTGACCCGGAAACTGTCCACCATCAGTCCGACACCAATTGCAGCAGCGACCGCTATTACCAGGGCCGAAGTGGCGACGGATGTTCTCCCCAGATCGGTGACCACCCCACGAACCGCCATCTTTCCGGGCAACCCGAATAGCAGTCCGGCCACCGGTCGCAGCAGCGATGCCATCATGGTAATCAACAGGGGGGTCAAAAGCGAGAAGCCGATGATAATATGCAGCAGCGACACGTATCCGCTGATGATGGTTTCTCCGGGCAGAAACAGGAATCCGATACCCATCAGTATGAAGAGCAGACCAATGAGCGAAAGCACTGGAGTGTTTCGCCTCAACCGGGCATCTTTTTCCGAGCGTTGAAGGACGATTCGAACCGGTGCGCGGGAGGCTTCTCTTGCCGGCCAGAGGGAGGCGAGCAACGTTGCTCCGATACCCAGGAAAAACCCCTTGATCAGTGTCAGTGGTGCTATGGTCACCTGTTGCACCGAAACCACGAAATAGAGGTCGTTTATGGTTTGGGTCACGTACTGTAACAGAAACTGGGCCAGCAGGATGCCGCCGGTCATTCCCAGAATGGTTCCGGGAATGCCGATGAACAAGGCTTCGCCGAGGATCATCCGCTGAATTTCTCCGCGGGTTGCTCCGAGTGCACGTAACCGGCCGATCAGCGGACGACGCTGAACGACCGTGAATGTGATCGTATTATAGATCAGAAACATACCGACCAGCAGCGCAAGCATACTGAGAGCCTGAAGATTCAGTTCAAAGGCCCGGGTCATCTGTGCCACGGTCTCAGTGCGTGATCCCGACCGGACGACCGAAACCCCATCCGGCAGCGAAGCTTCCAGTAGCCTGGCCGGATCCGTTGCGCTTCCCGCCTGTGTGGGTGATGATTCTGATAGTGCTCGTGTGATGTGCTCCGGCAGGCCGGTTCCATCCTCCGGCAGGATAAGATCAATGCGACTCAGGTATTCATCCATACCGAACAGCTTTTGCGCCGTACTGATATCAACGATGATCAGATTCTCAAGAGCTTGTCTGCTGTACTCATCTTCGGGTTGGATCAGTCCGGCGATCTGCATCGGAAAGTGATTACCTCCTGCGGTCAGATCCAGTGTGTCACCGGGTGCAACCTGTAACGCTTCGGCCGTGGTTTCAGAGAGAAAGCCGGTAATTTGCCCGGACATAAAGGTGGATAATTCGATGCCTGCCTGCTGACTGGAGAAGCTTCGGAAGGGTTCTTCGGCGAGCGGATCGATTCCAAGTACCTGAAAGGACCGGATGGGATCTGTTGTTGATGCATGTCCTTCAACGACGGGCGCCGATTTTCGAAATCCTGTTTCGGTTCGAAGCGTACGGTAGACCTCTTCATCCAGGCGACTTCCTGCGCCATAAATCTGATGGGTTGCGGCGCCGGTGACCGATTCGGCGGACATCCGGAACGCTTTTTCGGCACTGCTGTTGGCGAGGTCGATGGATATGACAACCGCAACACCCAGGGCAATGCCGACAACAGAGAGCACGTAGAGCCATGGACGACGGAAATGGTAGCGGATTCCCGATCGCCAGAGTAAGCCGGAGTTATAGGGTGATTTTGAGGGCATCATGCATCCGGTTGTTTTTCCGGGGCATCGGCGGGTTGGACGGTTCCCTCATGAAATTGATAGATATGATCTGCAAAACGGTGCATGTTTGGATCGTGTGTGGCAATGATAACAGTGCTGCCGGTCTTCTTTACCAGATCGTGGAATATTCCGCTGACAAGGAGGCCCGTTTTGTGATCGAGGTTACCTGTTGGTTCATCGCACAGGATCAGCCGGGGTTCATGGGCCAGTGCCCGGGCAATCGCTACCCGCTGCTGTTCACCGCCTGATAGCTGGTCCGGATATGAACTGGCCCGGTCCGGGAGGCCGACTTCTTCAAGGTACTTCTGGGCAGATTCGTTTTTGCGATGTTCGTCGAATCCATTCAACTCCATGGGAAGCATTATGTTTTCAAGCACCGTGAGGGTCGGTATAAGGTTGTAAGCCTGGAATACAAAGCCAATATGGGCACGGCGGAACAGGGTGCGTTGCTTTTCGCCAAGGCTGGTTATGTTGTGCCCGTCAATCGTCACAGAACCTTTGTCGGGATGATCGATTCCACTCAACAGGTTCAGGAGTGTGCTTTTCCCGGAACCGGATCGTCCAAGCAGCACCACCAAATCACCCCGGTAAACCGACATGGAGAGGTGGTTAAGAACCATGCGCTCTTTTTCGCCTTCCCTGTACGTTTTAACAAGGTTGTCCGCATGAAGAATCGGTTTATTTGCTGGATGGGGTTCTGTCATAAGAATGAATCAGGTGAGGTTTTCGAAGCAAAACATCAATTTAAAAATTTGTGTTCCCGGACAGATTGTAATACAACGTCGGGAATGCGGCCGTTGACCATGCAGCGGGCGTCCGGAAAACCAGCAGGGTAGATGGACTTGCTGAGA
>SLLW01000140.1 GCA_007133875.1 Balneolales bacterium
AAAATGTTTTGAAAAGCTCCTTTGGGCTCGGCAGTTCGACCGGTACCCTGTTGATATCTTCGGGAAAGAGGGATGAAAATTGCAAAAGTGAGAAGTGCTGCCAGCCAAAAGAAAACCAGATGCGAAGTGATCGAAAAATCAAATTGAGGAGGTTCCCCGCTGGAACGGACGATATTGTAGGTGGCCGGGACGATAACTCCATCTTCGGTTATCGGAGCGGCATCAATATACGCAGCATCGGTAAAATGATCCGTTTTATTTAGAAGAGATGTGGTGTTTCTGAAAAAATAAAAACGGCCTTCATCGTATATAAACCTCGGCAATTCTATCGTAACAAGAGGCTTGAAATCAAGATAGTGGTGATCCACCACTTTGTCGATGAGGTCGACCCTGTTTTCATCTCCCGAATCGGCTTTTACAATTACAGATATACCAATAGTAAAGAGTAATAATAGGAAGATAAAACGGGAAAATTGTTTCATTATGACGCCGCCGTTTGCCCTCTTTGTTTTCGGGTTAGCATGTATGTTTCAATCGCAGATTTGCAAATATATGAAAATAATAATCCAACTGTAAAGGCTATTTGATGCAATTCCGTAAAAACAAAAACGAGGACGACGGAGATACCGATAAAGACCATTCGGATCATCATAGCGCCCAGCATGGCGGCCATAAATCGATTGATGGATGCGCCTGACATCCGGGTGAACGGAATAAAACTGACAATGGCCAAAACGGTGGTTATCAGAAGGGCTGATACGATAGCGGTAAATATTTCCGCAGGCAAGAAAACCAGAATGGGAATACCGGCCAATACCAAAATAATGAAATCAAATAGTAGGATATAACTGCTAAACTTTGCCATTTCCGGGATCTTCGTTCTTTTTGTTATATTGCGTTTTCCCGGATTTTGCGGCGACTTTAAAGACTATGGAAATCAACCCTGCAAACCCCATAAGTGCACCAACGATGACCCCCCATGGTGAAAGATCCCATGCCCTGTCAATGTAAATACCGATGACTACCGGAATAATCATAGATCCGGCTATGTGAGCACCCAATGCGATATATTCGCCGTACCTTGCAAGGTTTCCGGTGGGCATCAGATAATATTTTTAATAAGATGACTTGCCATCATCAAACGGCCGGATACAGCCTGGCTGAAACGGGTCGGACAAAGGCTATCGATTATTACTGGCCACATTCACTGACGATTTCTCAGTGTTGTTGCCATCTTTTGCAACGGAACCGTTATTCAAACTGGAACTTTTAGTGAGATCGATCTTGTCTCCCATCCGGCAGGCACCATCGATCCGGGCTCCTTCTTCTACCATAAGGACTTTGGTAGTGATGTCACCACTAATTTTAGCAGAACTCCGAAGGATCAATCGATTGCTAACAATCAGCTCTCCATCAACTGTTCCGGCAATATCTGCTTCTTTCGTTTTCAGGTCTCCTTTAACCAGTCCGGATTCTGAAACGATGCATTTACTTTCTGCATAGATCTGGCCTTCAACCGTTCCTGAAATACGAAGGTCACTTTTAGTTTCAAGGGAACCGGAGATCGTCGTTCCACTACTTACCATATTAATATTCGGTTGTCCTGGCGTATCTTGTTTCATGGTAGTTTGGGTCTGTCTTTTTTTATTATTGCTAAACATAGGTATTGATATACAACGAAGGAATGAGTGAGTAATTATTAATATAAATTAATATAGTTGGACGGGTCAAGTGATATTCCGTTTTTCCACAATTCAAAATGAATGTGTGGCCCGGACGCCAGAAGGCCTGTTTCACCAACTTTACCGATGGTGTCTCCTTTTCTTACGGCATCCCCTTTCATATAATACACCTCTGAAAAATGTTTGAAAACGGAGATGAGACCATCACCGTGAAGCACGTGCACCACATAACCGTTGTTAAATGTCCAGTTACTGCTGATTACCACTCCATCAGCAATTGTCCGAACATCAGCACCTCTGTTAGCAGCAATATCTATACCAAAGTGTCCGTCACCAGGACGATATGTTCCGGTGAGCGATCCATCGACCGGAGCTTCGGCCGGAAATGCAACGGTGCCGGTAAAAATATCCGAAAAAATAATCTGATCACTTTGAAGGGATTGTATTTCCCTTAAACCATTAACATGAAAAGTCTGGACATTTTGCTGCGGCGCACTTTCTCCATACATTTCATCCCATTCCGGAGTAGATCGGATATTAAATGTGGTGTCCGTTCCGTCACGAATAATGTGCTGAATTTCCGCAAGCTGGTTGTCTCTTGCCTGAAGGGAATCCTGAAGTGCATTTACCCGTTCTGTGATTTCGAGTACCGAAGACCGGACAGCCCGGTCCTCTTTGTTGAAAACCATGGTACCCAGAGGGGTAATAAAGAGTATAAAGAGAACTATCAGAACAACGGCCAGGTTGATTCCCCCGATCATCAGAAATATCTTCCCGGGTTGTATGGTATATGTTTCCTGTTGATGAGGATTATTTTCATCAAATAGAAGGATATTCAGTTCTTCTTTCCTCCGCTCAATAAGTTTTTTTATAAACGAAACCACAGACTTTTTTTACCTCGGTTATAATGGAATCTGAAGTGGAAATATTTTTCGATTCAATATATGCCGTAAACGTTCACCCGGAAAATTGTAACATACAGGAAAACGTTGACATTATCCTCTAATCAATCTTCATATAACGTTTACCGGCCGGAATAATTGGGTGCTTCCTGGGTGATATGTACCGAATGCGGATGACTTTCATAAACACTGGCAGGTGATACATGAACAAACTCTGCTGCCTGCAGTTCTTTTATGGTTCCGGCTCCACAGTACCCCATAGCTGCTTTCAGTCCGCCAGACATTTGGTAGACCACCTCTGAAAGATTTCCTTTAAAAGGAACCCGTCCTTCAATACCTTCAGGTACTAATTTTTTTATATCATCTTCCACATCCTGAAAATAACGGTCCTTACTTCCCTGGGACATGGCACTGAGACTTCCCATCCCCCGGTATGATTTGAATTTCCTTGATTCGTAAATAATGGTCTCACCGGGACTTTCATCCACACCGGCAAACAGCGAACCGATCATTACGGCGGTGGCGCCGCCGGCAATGGCTTTCGGAATGTCTCCTGTCTGTTTGATACCACCGTCGGCAATAAGTCCAATTCCCTCTTTCCTGGTGTATTCAGCAACTTCCATGACAGCGGTGAGCTGGGGTACTCCAACACCTGTAACAATACGGGTTGTACAAATGGAGCCGGGACCAACGCCAACTTTAACAACATTTGCTCCGGCTTTGTGCAACGCCCGGGCAGCATCAACAGTGGCGATATTTCCCGCAATCAGGTTGAGGTCCGGAAACGCATTGCGAATTTCCTTAACGGTCTCAATAACCCCATGAGAGTGTCCGTGGGCGGTATCAACAGTTACAATATCCACACCGGCTTCTACAAGGGCTGCTGTCCGCTGAAGGGTGTCTGCTGCAATGCCGACTGCTGCACCTACCCGAAGGCGGCCAAACTCATCTTTACATGCATTCGGGAAATTTTTCTTTTTTTCAATATCCTTGAATGTAATTAATCCCACCAGAATGCCGTCATTATTTATAATCGGCAGTTTCTCAATCTTGTATTCCTGAAGCAGGTTTTCCGCCTCTTCAAGGGTGGTTCCCTCCCGTGCGGTAATCAGGTTCTTCCGGGTCATGATATCACCCAGAGACTTGGTTGCATTGGTTTCAAACCGGAGATCGCGGTTGGTTACAATTCCTTCAAGCTTCTTATTTTTGTCAACAACCGGAATCCCGCCGATTTTCTGATGCTTCATCAGGTCACGTGCTTCCTTTACGGTGGCTTCCCGGCCAAGGGTAACCGGATCCACGATCATACCACTCTCACTGCGTTTTACAAGCCTGACCTGTTCGGCCTGTTCGGCTATGCTCATGTTCTTATGCAGCATGGCAATACCGCCTTCCCTGGCAAGTGCAATCGCCAGCCGGTATTCCGAAACCGTATCCATGGCAGCGGCCATGACGGGGAGATTCAGTGTGAGTCCCGGCACCAGCACTGTTGATGTATCTGCATCGCGCGGTAACGTTTGAGAATAACCCGGGACAAGCAATACATCGTCATAGGTCAGACCCTGACGTGTGATTCGTTTTTCGTGTTTTTTTGAAATCATGAAAGGGCTAATATTTGATTGGCATTTATGTAAATTACGAAATTAATACCTGTGAGTGAACCAACTTTTTTATCTACACGCCGAATGCCCGATTATATCCCCTTTAACCAGATATTCAAAGATCATACCGAACTGGAAGCGGTGCAGGAAATTCTTTCCGGTGAAACCTGGCATGGTGACGGGCCCGCCGGTAAGCGTGTAGAAGCAAAACTTTCCAAATGGCTTGATTCCAGATTTGTTTTTTTGACCACCTCATGCACCCATGCATTGGAGATGGCTATGATGGTTTTGGAGATCGGTCACGGAGATGAAGTGATCCTGCCCGGTTTTACCTTTGTCTCAACCGCAAATGCCGTCCGTATGCAGGGTGGGATACCGGTTTTTGCTGAAATCAAGGCTTCCGACCTTACGCTTGACCCGGTCGATGTCGCCCGTAAAATCACCCCAGCCACCAAAGCGGTCATTCCGATACATTATGCCGGAGTTTCGGCCGATTTTGAAGGAATCCGCAAAGCCATAGCCAATCACTCTGGAAGCGGACAGCAGATTGCCATTGTTGAAGATGCCGCCCAGGCGGTGGGAGCATGGTGGAATGACCAAGCACTGGGGACTATCGGTGATATCGGATGTTTCAGCTTTCATGATACCAAAAACATTACGTGCGGCGAGGGGGGTGCTTTTCTGACTCAAAATCGCGAACTGGCGGAAAAAGCGGAATGGATTCGGGAAAAAGGCACCAACCGTTCTGCATTTTTACGCGGGGAAATCGACAAGTACACCTGGATTAGTCAGGGCAGCAGTTATATTCCTTCCGATTTACTGGCGGGTGTACTTGAGGCGCAACTTGAGAAAAGAAATCAGATATTGGCATTGCGGAAACAGGTTTGGGAGGCGTACCGGTATCGGTTGCAGGAAGCCGCAGCACGGCAATGGATTACATTGCCTGAAATACCCGAATATGCCAGCTCAAACTATCACATTTTTCACTTTCATGTTCCTGATCCGGCTGACCGTGATCCCCTGCTGCGGGCATTGAAGGATGCCGGAATCGGTGCCTCATTCCACTATATACCGCTCCACAATGCTCCATTTGCCCAAAAAATCCTGGATCATCCGGTCTCTTTACCCAGGACCGAGTATCTGGCGCAGACCCTTATCCGGTTGCCGCTCTATCCGGATCTTGCCCGGATTAGTGATGACGTTGCCGATCGTGTTATGAAGGTGTTAACCCGCTTTTTCCAGTCTAAAGGGAGGTAAAACATACATCCACTTATTTCTAATGTGCGAGTTTTTTTTAAAATAATTGATGATCTATGCTGAAACCTGCCGGATTAGATGAGTGGCAATCCTGGTACGACAGTACACCCGTCGCTTCCTGTTTTCAATCTCCGGACTGGGCTCGTCTCTGGTCACAATACACCGGAGGAAAATATCAGCCGGCTCCGCTTCTGGCACGGCTCTCATCAGGAAAAACCGTATTAATGCCACTGAGCCGCCAGCTTGTGATGCGCGGGCTGGGATCGGCCTGGCATGCAGCGCCTGCAGGCACGTATGGCGGGTGGTTAACCGGCACCAACCGGGCGCTGAACGGAAAACATACTGCTGAACTCATCAGAGAACTTTTGTCACACTGCGGATCCCTCACATACCGATGGTTTCCTTTCATGGTGACCGATAGTGGTAAAGAAACGTTACGGTATGACTCGCAAAGCGGAACACTGGAGGGGGTAACCAACTGGATTGATTACTCCAAAGATCTCAAGCCTGCTTTAAAACAAATGACGGTTATCCCTGACCATACCAGGGTGCTGGATTGTTCGGACGGATACGATTCCATCATCAGAGACAAGCAGTGGCGGTCGCGGATTCAACCCATGCTGAATAAAGCGGCGAAACTTGGAGTAACGGTTCGTCAGGCGTCCACCATGTGGGATTGGGAACGTTATCACAAACGTTATCTCGATACGGCGACCGGGTGGGATCCCCCTCCATCACATATTTATTCCATGCATTTTTTCAGGCTTCTTGCCGATTTACCGGAGTGCAGGCTCTGGCTCGCAGAGATCGCGGGCAAACCGGTTGCCGGCGCCATTGTATTATACGGGCGGAATCACACAACCTATTGGCATGGTGCTTCAGATCATAGCCATCGGTCAGCCGGCGCTGCAAATCTGCTGATTTCCCGGCTTATTGAGGACAATTGCAGCCGGGGGCAGCGCTGGTTTGATTTCAATCCGAGCATGGGGATCAGCGGTGTGGATGCCTTCAAAAGGAGTTTCGGCGCTATTGCGGTGGAAGCACCGGTCCTGGAGAAAATGTCGGGGCCATTCCGATTTCTCCGGTGGGTCAGCAGAAAGCGAGCATCGATTACGGGAGCACAAACCGTTGATAGTGGATCTCCGTCATGAGCTTACAGGAGAAGGCATATCGCGGCGTGGGCTGGAGCGGATTGTCGGGAATCATCGCCAACGGCCTGGAGCTGTCAAAGTATATTGTCCTTGCCAGGATTCTGGAACCGGCCGATTTCGGCCTGCTTGCGATGGCTATGGTTATTGTGGGGATTTGCCGGATATTCGCCGACGGTGGGACCAGCAATGCGGTCATCCATTTCCGGAATCAGACCGGACCGCAACTCTCCACGCTCTTCTGGATCAATATATTGGCCGGACTGTCGCTCTATCTGCTGGTTTTTCTGTCCGCTCCGTTTTTTGCCGCATTTTACAGTGAGCCTGAAGTTACACCCCTGATGCGGCTTGGCGGGCTGGTTCTGCCGCTCTATGCAGCCGGTGTGCTTTATGAAGTAAAACTGCGTAAATCGCTGTCATTCAGGATGATAACTATAACGGAAAGTACCAGTGCTTTATTTAGTTTCATTACCGCTCTGGTCCTTGCCCTTTGGGGATGGGGTGTATATGCCCTGATCTGGTCACATATCGTCACAGCCGGTACGATGGCGCTGCTCTATGCCGCAAACGGAATGCGGCACTGGAAGCCATCATTTGTTTTCCGGCCGCGGGATGTTGTTTCACACCTGCGTTTTGGCTTTTTTCAGATGGGGGAACGCGGACTCAATGTTTATGCCACCCGTATCGACCAGCTGATCATCGGCCGGTTCTTCGGACCTGAAATTCTTGGTGCCTACCATATCGCCTGGCAGATCGTCCTTTTCCCGGTGATGCGGCTGAGTCCTCTCCTCAATCGGGTCGCGCTGCCCGTTTTTGCCAACAGGCAGGATGACGACGGAATTCTGCGGAACGGATATCTCAGGCTCATGAGTGGAGTTACGGCTCTGGTTACCCCCTTTTTGCTGATTCTGGCCGTATCGTCCCCCTGGCTCATACCACTTCTGTTCGGAAGCGGATGGAACCTGACCATTCAACTCGTCCCACTGATGGCGGTTCTCGCCTTTTTCCGAATGCTCGGCAGTCCGAGTAACAATATCGTACTCAGCAAGGGGAAAGCTGCACTCGCGTTTTACTGGGCACTTCTGTTGGCGATCCTCAATACGGGGATATTTTTGATTGGCGCCCAGTTTTCCATATACGTACTCCTTGGACTCCACACCATTGGCAATGCACTCTATTTTATTGTTGGACAGAGAATTATGGTAAACCGGCTGATCGATCTCACCTGGATCCGGTTCCTATCCCATTTGACACCCTTTTTGGCGGCTCTTCTCATTCCGTGGTTCGGATCCTGGGTTTTACGCAACCTGGCAAGTGGCGTATGGCCGCTATCTCACCTATTGGATGGAAAACTTGGTCTGACAGAGGCGACCGAAGCCTTGCTTCATGCCTGGCAAAATGTTACCATTTGGTATCAGCATGCTGTATGGGGAGATGCCGGTATGGTAATTGCAATTGTCACCCTATTTCTCATCCTGTACCTTCCGGTATTATGGTATTTCCAGTCCGGTCTGATCCGGGAGTTTATGCAGGCATTGCGTCCCTCCGGCCGCTCTTAACATTCAAGGAGTTATTGATTAATTCAAATGACCACAACCGTTGTTCACAGTTTCCCGGTTTGGCTTCCGCAGACACAAACCTGGCTATATCAGCAGATCAAATCTCTGCCCGGAACGATAACACCCCATGTCGTCTGCAAAGAGACCCGGAACCTGGACCAATTTAATGTGCCCAACATTCATTCTTTGTCGGGGAGTGCATCACGTTTAAGTTCGCTGACAACCCGCCTGTTCCGGCAACTGGATTTTCATCTTTATACCCGGTATCAATGTGGTAAACTGCTGCCAGATGTACTTCATTCACATTTCGGACCTGTTGGATGGAAAAATCACCATATGCTTAAAACACTGCCGGCAAGCAAGCGCCGCCGGATCGCACATGTTGTCACCTTTTACGGCCAGGATGTTGACCATTTGCCTAAAGTAAACCCGGCCTGGAGAAAACGATACAAGGAGATGTTCAGGCAGGTGGATCTTGTTCTTTGTGAAGGGGGCTTCATGGCCCGGAAAATCAGGGAGCTGGGTTGTCCGTCTGACAAGGTTCAGGTTCATCGGCTGGGAGTGGATTTGCAGGCGATCACATACAAGCCCCGTAAAAAACCTGACCGACAGCCGTTTCGAATTCTCATGGCGGCTGCATTTCGGCCGAAAAAGGGATTTATTTATGGATTGCAGGCACTGGATCGTGTGGCATCGGATTTTGACATCGAGGTCACGGTCGTCGGTGACAGTACCGGGGATGAACTCTCGAATCGCGAAAAAAACAACATCGAACAGTTTGTGGAGTCATCCCGTTTGGGCAACCGTGTGACATTTACCGGCTTTCTGTCACAGGAACAACTTAATCGCTTAGCCCGGGATCACCATATTTTTCTTGCACCGAGTGTAACCGCAGATGATGGGGACAGCGAAGGCGGTGCTCCGGTATCGGTCATAGAAATGGCCGCATCAGGCATGCCGGTCATCAGTTCCCGACATTGTGATATTCCGGAGGTAATACCGGAAGGAGATGGTGGCCTGCTTGCCGATGAGTGTGATGTGGACGAACTTACCTCCCATCTTTCTACCCTGATGTCCGATCCGGAAGAATGGTCGATGATGACAAATCACACCCGTGCACATATTGAGGAGCATTACGATGCCGTTAAACAGGGACATCATTTGGCTGCATTATATGAGAAAATCAGTCGCAGAACACCTTCCGGAAAGCGCAAGCGTCTTCTGTTTATCTCGCACAGCGGTGCTTTGTATGGGGCGGAACGGTCACTTCTCTCCCTGGTGGCCGAAATCCATAAACGGAATAAATATGATGTGATGGTTTTCCTGCCCGGGCACGGTCCATTGGCTGATATGCTTCAAATCAAAGGAATTCCTTATCGGATTGTCCCGGTTACCCGGTGGACAGGAAACCGGCTTCGGGGTATTATGAAGTTTGTGCGTGGAGTAAAACGGCGCTGGCATCTCCCGGCACTGGTTAAAGAGGCGTCCCTGTTTCAGCCGGACCTTATCTATACCAATACCCTGGCCACCAATGCCGGTGCATTGTTGAAATCCCGGCTTCCCGGTGATATTCCACATATCTGGCACGCTCGCGAGCTTCCGGAACACCCCGATTTTGGTTTCTTTGATTCGGGACCCGAATATTCTGTTCATAAACTGGCTACATTATCCGATCATATCATCTGTAACTCCAGGTTTCTTTCCGGGCGGATCAGCGGATTGATCTCCAGGTACCAATCTGAGAGGCCGCTCCCCCCTGTCAGGACGGTATATAACGGGTTTCATTTCACAGGCGAATTACCGATCCGGGGCCAGCGAAAGAGTGACGATTCCTACCGTATTGTAATGATCGGAAGTATCTCGCCGTTAAAAAACTATCGAGAAGCTATTGAGGCCGTTCGGTTGATAGCGTTAGAAGGATTGCCTGTAAAACTTGAAATTGTTGGTGGTGGTGCATCCCGGGATGTAAGGGCATTAAAGAGAACAATTTCTGCGATGAGAATGCAGGATAACGTCGTTCATCATGGATATGTTCGTGATACAAGCTCCTGTTTGGCTGGTGCCGACCTGCTGTTGATTACATCAAAAATCGAAACATTCGGACGTGTTGCCGTCGAAGCGATGCGTGCCGGTTGTCCCGTTATTGCATCGGATGTTGGTGGCTTGCCTGAGGTAGTCAGGGATAAACTTACCGGACTGTTATACCCTTCCGGTGATGTTTCAAAATTAACAGATACCATTCGCCGGTTACTGGCCGATCCCGAATTGAAGGAAAAACTGGTTATAAATGCAGCGAAATTTGTCCAATCGGAATTCGCAATGGACCGATACATAACCGAAATCGACCGAATAATCCGGGAAACAGTATCAAAATCGGGTCAATCGGAACACTCATCAGAAAAAACGGCGGCAGAAACCGGCCCCTCTAATTCGCTCCACTGATAAACAAATTCCGGACATGACCAACACTGCTGTATCACCCGAAATAACCGATCACCGTGTTGCGATCCTGTTGTCGACCCATAATGGTATAAAATATCTGGGTGAACTGCTTGATAGTATTGCACATCAACAATATACACATTGGGATTTATGGGTAAGAGATGATGGGTCCGAAGATGACACCATCTCGGTATTGCATGATTTCCGGGAAAAAATGGCTCGTACGCATCCGAATAATCGTGTTTATCTCAATGCGGGCGAGAATATCGGTGTGGTGTACAGTTTTTTTTCCTTGTTTTCGGATGCAAACGGCCCGTATATCGCTTATGCTTTTTGTGACCAGGATGATATTTGGCTCCCTGAGAAGCTGCAACGTGCCGTTGACCATTTAAAGGTGTACCGAAAACAGGCTACCGGACGTTACCGGCCATGGCTTTACCACAGCAGGCAGTTATTGATTGATGGAAGCGGGAAGGTTTATGGCAATAGTCCGCTGCCATATCGTACCGGATTTTATAATGCCGTGATTCAGAACCAGGTAGTCGGTTGCACCATGATGGTCAATGAGGAGTTGCGAAATCTGTTTCTGTCCGGGTACAAATCACCCCTGTCACAAAAAAAGGGAGAACAAACGTTCCCTGGCCACACTGCTGAACCCATCATCATGCATGACTGGTGGTGTTATCTTTTGGTTTCAGCATTTGGCGATATTGTATATGATTCGGAGCCGAGCATCAAATTTCGAAGACACGAAACCAGTGCTACTCCGATAACTACAACCCGGTTTCGTGCATGGATGGATCGTGCCACTGCAATGAATAAACGAACATGGAGCATATCGCACATCCTGGATCAGGCAGAGGCCTTTTATCTGCGATATGTACCTGAAGACCAGGCGCTGTCCGATGCGCTTCTTTCTCTGATCGCACTTAAAAAATCCGGTTATGTAAAGCGTTTACGATATGTTATCAGAGCGAAACATCACAGATCAACCCGTTTGGAGACGCTTATGTTCCGGATATTGGTATTCATGGGAAGATGACCAATTGTTCCGCATGCAAAGATTTTACAACCCATATGTTCCAGCAAGTGCGTCGGCTGCCGTTTGTTCCGAACAATATCCGTCCCGGTAGGCTTTCACCCAGTATGATACCCGCTTTCTCCGATTTTTAACCCCTTCGCCGCAAGCAGAGTATAATCCCAAAAGCTCACTTCGATAGGCTTCAAGATCCGGCTTAATGGTATCTTTTATAGAATCGGGCAGTCCCTCCCAGCCTATAAGTTCAAAAACATCGGTATTATCCGCATGTTGCTCAAAAATCAATTTCAAACGCTGCGCATTTTTGCCTTCAGTGGCTTTTCGCAGACGCTGATCGTGGTTTTGCGGTATCACGTGTGTTACCGTTTTGTCATGCCGTGTTTCCTTTTGTTCTCCGGAATTTTCAAGTTGACGTAAAGTGAGTGCTGTATTCATGAGTTATTCTCCGTTTGTTGGTGTTTTTGTATCTTTCCCCAGCAAAGTAATCATGGGTAGTGACAACATAGTGTCACCCCGAAACGGTTTTTTTCATCATCTTCGCGATAAGATCAGCCTTAGGTGTTTACTTATTTATTCTTATGTT
>SLLW01000411.1 GCA_007133875.1 Balneolales bacterium
ATCCGGATGCTGATTTTGTCAATCCACCGGAATGTTATATTGGCCGGGTTAATCCATTCGGCATTGATTCCATAAACCGGTACAACCGGGATATCATACCGTGCTGCAAGTTTGATAAAACTGGGTTGAAAGGGCTGGAGGCGGTAGCGGCGGTTGAAGCCTTTTCCGATACCGGGGATACCTTCCGGGTAGTAAATGACTCTTCCACCCCGGGCAAGCACCCGGTCGAAATTGAGGTAAGTCTGATCAATGGCACCAAATTTGCGCCACCAGTTGTCCAGGCCGAATGGTCGCATCCACCAATTGACAGCAAGTTTTGGAGAGTACAGGGGCCTGATTTTTTTTTGGGCATCGGTACCGGTTTTTCTCCATAATAACTGATCCAGTACAAAAGAGTCGTGCGGGAAAGCATTACCGCTGTGGTTTGAAGCGAGAATTACCGGCCCGTTTGCAGGAATATTTTCAAATCCGCTCAATTCGGCACGATAGTAATGATCTATGATGACAGAGGATACTTCTTTATAAAAGCTTTCGAGATACTCAAAATCTATGGGATCATCTTCAGGAATAACATTGGAGTAACGGTACGGGGAGATCATGACTATTTGTTAAACAGGAAAAACAGGAATCCAAGCACAAAAAGTCCCGACCAGAGTGGCCAGGGTCCACCCTGTACTACGGCCAATGTACCGCCAAGGATACAGGCACCACTCAAAATACTTCCTTTAAGTCCAACTATGGGATCCTGAGCAGGTGTCCGGTTATTAACAGATTCCTCGAGATAATTAAGAGAATCGGCAGTGATTCGAGGCAAGCGCATCAACGCGTCGATAAGTTCCGGAGTACCACGCCAGAGCTCATTAGCCACCGAAGCCGGATGAAACTGGTCTTTGAATATCCGAAGTACATACTTTCTCGAGACCGCCGGAATATCTATTTTTGGGTCCAGCATTTTTCCGACCCCTTCATAAGTAACAAGTGCCTTGGTCATAAGGGTCATCTCAACCGGAAAGAAAACCCGGTGTCGGGCACCAATGGATAGTGATGTGATGATCAATTCGCCGAGGCTGAAATCGCCATAGGCGGCATGTTGGTAGAATCTCCGAAGCAGGTCAGCAACCGATCTTCGGAACCCATGCGGATCGCCTTTTTTTCCGATGCGGGCCATAGCGGTCAGATTCCGGGTCGCCCCATCAATATCGCCCGATACCAATGCATGAAAATAGTAAAGCATACGTCTGCGGGTACGGTCCTCAAAACGGCCGACCATTCCCAGGTCAATGAACCCGATTTTGTCGTCGGGAAGGATCAGCAGATTTCCGGGGTGCAGGTCGGCATGAAAAAAACCATCCCTGTAGAGCATGCGGATAACAGCTTCGGCTCCGCGGTCAATAATTCGGTTTTTTTGCTCTTTCGGATATTCTGAAAGTTGTTTGGAATCGGGTTTAATACCGTCCAGAAACTCCATACAAAGCACATTCTCTGTACTGTAGTCCCGGTAAATTTCCGGAAAACGGATGTATTTAACATCGTGAAAATTTGCCTTGAATATTTCGGCATTATCGGCTTCGTTATCAAGGTCTACCTCTTTTATGGTATAGGAGCAAAATTCGCGAATCAACCGTTTTGGTTGATATTGCGGGATGGTCAGGTTTAAAAAATGGCCAAGCCACCGGAGCAGGATAATATCCGTTTCGATGGTATCTTTGATCCCGGGCTTGATAACCTTCAGGACAACATCGTTACCATTTTTGGTTATAGCGCGATGTGTTTGGGCAATAGAAGCGGAACCCAATGGATTTTCATCTACTGAAATAAAAAAATCTTCCAGTGATCCATGAAGATTTTTTTCAATGATGATCCGGATATGATCAAATGGAACCTGCGGCAGTTGATAGAGCAGGTTTTTTAATTCGTTTGTAACAATCTTTGGAAGAATATCCTCACGTAGTGAGAGAATCTGACCCAGCTTGATATAAGTAGGGCCAAGAAGCTCCAGACGGCGCCGAAGTTGCGTCGGGAATGGCAAGTTTCGCAGTTCTCTCTTTACAAATGGGGTAATGATAAATGCAATAAAGCGGGAAGTAAAGGAGCGGAATCCCTTTTTACGTTCTTTGGATAGAGAGGCAACATATGCGATGATACCCCCCATAAAGAGGCCGGTTACATGTCGGTGTATCTGAAAAAAGCGGCGAACAACCCCCTTGTAGGGGGCCAGGGGATCAAAATTATAGGTGTTTCCCGCCTCGGACCCGGATGCAACTTTATCCCTGGATTCCGGTGTGGACTCCGATGCTGCTGCGGATTCGTGATTAGATGAGGTCATCCGGCGGTATTATCGTCGTATTGGGGAGCATGTTGCAGAGTACAATAACGTTAAAATATCCGGAGGATGGCAGAGTTGCAATGTTGTGGTGCTATATTACCATGTTACCCTGATAAAGTACAGGGTTTTTCTATCCGCCCCCCGGGCCAAAAGGAATGATTGTCCACATCACGCCCTGATTCGCCTATGAGATTATGTCCCTTGTTATTTATTTATACTAAAGTGTTATATCTTGGGTTGACTTCCATAGAACATATCAAGAGATTGGATGGAATATTCATGAGAAGTAACAGTTATCGTGTAAAACAGAATGTCTGAGACTAAAAAAAAACCGAATAGCGACAGCGACACGTTTGCGCTTTGGTTAAAGCCCGAAAATGAAGTATATGATGCATTGAAGCGAATAATAGATTCACTTTCGGATACATACGGGGCCCCCCGCTTCGATCCGCATATTACTGTTGCCGGAAATATTACCAAACCTGCAGAGGCCGTAGAAAAGACCGTACTGGAGGTTGCTGCTCAAAGTGAGCCCATGACCCTGTATCTGACAGAAACCGACTATCGCGATACCTTGTATCAGTCATTGTTTATCCACACGGCATCAAACGATGCCCTTCTTGCATTACGAGAGAGGTGTCTTTCCGGGCTCCGTCTTGAGCATAAACCCTATATGCCGCATATAAGCCTGCTTTATAAAAAGCTGGAAACTGCTGAAAAGGATCGTATCATTGAGCAGGTTGGCAGCCGGTTTGATTTCGTTTTTTCTCCCGATAAATTATATATGATGCGTACAACCGGGCCACCTGACCAATGGGAAGAGGTCATGTACGCCTCTCTGAATAACTG
>SLLW01000151.1 GCA_007133875.1 Balneolales bacterium
CCGGATCCGGACTTTTTCTTACTCTCTTTTTTAGAAGTTCCTGCTTGATTCTCCTTACTCTCTTTGGATTCTGAAACTGATATGTTTTTCTTGAAGCGGGAGAGTCTGCCGGAGAAATACTCTTCCTCGGTCTGCTCCCGGGTTTTAACTTTCCCAAGCAGGTATCCATAGGGACGCATCGAATCCACTTCATCAAACACCTCCTTGAGCATAGCCAGGGCCGGTATGAAAAGAATCATTCCGGCCAAACCCCATATCTGTCCGCCAATAAAAATCGCGAGCAAAGTAACCAGCGGGTTCAGGCTTACCCGTTGTCCCACAATCATCGGTGTGAACAGATTGCTTTCAAAAAGCTGGATGACGTAGAAAGTGGCCAGCACCGCAACAGGATACCAGAGTGAGTCCATGGTCAGTAACGAATAGATAATCGGCAAAATAGAGCCGATGATCGGACCGAGAAAGGGAATCACATTGAGAATGGCGGCAAAAACACCAAAGAAGAGAGGGTGGTCGACTCCGATGATGGTCAGTGCCGTACTGTTGAGGACAGCCAGGATACAGATGACAATGAACATCCCGGTGATGTAGTTCTGTACGACACTGCGTACTTTATTGAGAATGAGCTCGACTTTCGGATTGCGTTCCTGCCGGGAGAACACCATTATGAAAAAATCTTTGAGAAAATCACGGTACATCAGCAACAGAAAAACATAGATCGGGATCAGAAAAAACATGGTGACCGTGGTTGCGGCTGTCATCACACCACGAGTGAGCGACTCGGCGTTGTCCTGAAGGAACGAGACAATGGCATCCTGCGCCGAATCCAGTTGAGTGTCAGGCTCAACATTCAGATAGGCGTTGAAAAAGCCCGAAAATTGATCAAAAATTTCATTGATCCGTTCTTCAATCACTCCCAAATCCTGAGCCAGATTAGCTATCTGCGTATAAAAGAAGAAGACGATGCCTGCCAGAAAGGTGATGCCTAACAACACGCTTAATATCGAGGCAATAATCCGGTGAATGCGGTATTTCTCAAAAAAAGCAGAAAGCGGGGTCAATAGGATGGAGAAAAAAACCGCAAAGAGAAAGGGAATCAGGATGGAACTTGCCTGGATCATGAAAAAGACAAGGAGGATCAGGCCGCCGAAAATGACGGTAATTTTCACATACCAGGGTAGCTCTGTTTTCTGCTTCAAGTCGTTCTCCTTTTAACAGTCATTCTTCGAAAGAAAGTCACAATAGTTGTAAAACTCAATTCATACTCCGGAAATAATACCTGATTATCAGATTCTTACCGTTCCCAAACAGCATTCTGCCGGTTGATATCCGGCAGGTTCCGTGCCGCATCGATTTCAACACGACGAACATTGCGCTCGGGTATCACAATTTCGGCCGTACGCCTGCCTTCCAGCCAGGGTGTAACCGGAATCATGTGTTCCGCCTTGTTATCCCCGTCATAGGTAACCGTGAGGTAAACCGGCATGGGCACTTCGCCTTCATCAGTAATCACAATCCGTGTCCCATCGTCCACCTCTTCAACCAGTGCGACCGCCTGATCCAGCACCCAGGTTTCATAGTACCAGCTGTGCCAGAACCACTCCAGGTCGCGCCCACTCTCCCGCTCGAAGGTGTGGAAAAAATCCCATGGATAGGCCTGCTTAAAAGCCCATTCGTTGATAAAGGCCTTATAGGCATCGTGGAAAACCTCGTCTCCCAGTAATCTTCTCAGAGCCACAAGAACCGCTGACGGCTTCCGGTACGATGCGATGATAAAGTTTTGTGTGGTATAGTGATAATCGGAGCGACGCATCATCGGGCCCTCGGTGCCGCGGCGGGCGGCACGGACATAAGCGTTTTGCGCCTCCCTGTGCGGCCTCCGCTCCGGGTGATAATCACCTACGGCCTCGGCCGTGCTGAATACCGTGTTGCCCTCATCCAGCCAGCTGTAACGCCGTTCGTCGGTGCTTACGATGAGCGGCACCCACATGTGAGCCAGTTCATGCGCAGTCACAGAGTAGAGCGCTTCGGCACCACGTTCGTTGTAGTCGCCCATGATCGTCATCATCGGATACTCCATACCACCACCGATGATTCCGCCCCCCTCAACGGCGGTCATATGGGGCCAGGGATAGGCAAAGCCGGTCAGCTCCGATAAAAAGGTGATGGCGTGCTGCTGATAGGCGACCACCTCCGACCACAATGGAGCCTCATCCCGCCAGAAGCTGTTGATAACCGTATAATCATCCTCACCGTCGCCGGTCAGGTCACCGACGGATGTACGTGCAGCATCCCAATGGGATTCCCGCGTAACGCTGAAAGCGACGTCCCGCACACGTTCCGCCGAAAATCGCCAGGCAAGATAGCGAGCCCTGTCACCTGTGGCACTGCTGCCGTCCTCAACCCATGTAAAAGTGCCACCGTCGGAATCCTGCCCGTGACGGAGTCGTGCCGGCACACCCCGCATCGTTGCCCGTTCTCCGGATCCGGCCGTGTACACCCGCATCGGCTCATCACTCTGTTTCGCTTCATGCCATCGGCGTGCGACATTGGGATCCAGCACGTCGTTTGCATTCAGCAGCCGGCCGGTAGCCATCACCAGCCACTCCTCGGGCGCGCGGATCGTCAGCTCATAGTCGGCAAAACCGTGATAAAACTCGGTCTGACCCAGATAGGGATCAGGGTGCCAGCCCACCACCTCGTCGTATACAACCATTTGCGGGTACCAGTATCCCAGATAGAAAAGATGATCTCCGCTGTACCCCATGCGTCCGCCGGCCCCGCGCTGCGGAATGTCAAAATTATAGACAATTTCAATATTGGCGGTACCACCGGATTCCACCGCCTGCGGAGGGTGGATGATCATGCGGGTCCCCTGAACCCCGTATCGGTAATCATTCCCGGTGTCCTCCTGCAATATCGTGTCGTTGACCGCTACGCGTTCCAGATTTATTCCGCCGGTCACCTCGGCCGGACGGTTTCGTCTTACTCCTTCCTTGTGCAGATTCTGGACGAGCTCAAGGTGCAGTTGACGAAGATTGTCGGGAGAATTGTTGTGATAGGTGATTCGGGCGGTGGCAATAATGCGGCGTTCGGACGGATCGATGGTCACATCAATATCGTACTCGGCAAACTGCTGCCAGTACGCTTCGCCAGGACGGCCATCACCGGTACGGAACCCCTGATCAACAGCGTTCAGATACCCTTGCGGCGGAACCACTTTCCGGGGAAGGGGCCGTTCGGGAAGATCACGACTCACCGTTGTATCTTCCTTATCAGCTGAATGCAGCACACCGGACGGTGAACAGGATATCAGCAAAAAAGAGAAACCTGCAAAAAAAAGAACGATATTCAAAAAAACACGCATAACCAGAATGAGTTTTAGACGGGAAAGGGTGCCGATCCCGGTTGGGAATTTATCATGATGACCATCTTGCCGGAAAATAGTAATAATTTGTCTCGCCGGCATGTAACTTTTCCTGAACCTCATTCGTCATACGATCAGATTTCCGTTATATAGCGATTGATTACGCAGGTAAACTGTGATCCGGAACACTGTTTCTATCCAAAATCCCATTATGGAATCGACCGATCCGTCGGATACCGATATTATCACCCGCATCCGTGCAGGTGAAAAAGAGCTATACCGGCTTTTGATGGAGCGATATGCCTCGTTGGTACTTCATGTGGTTAGCCGATTTGAAACCGACCACCATCTTAAAACAGAAATGGCACATGATATCTTTTTAAAAGCGTATGAACGGCTGGATTCGTTCAAGGGTAATTCGGCCTTTTCCTCATGGCTTTATCGGCTGGGACAGAATCATTGCCTTGACCATAACCGACGAAAAAAACACCGAAACACATTGTTTACCGAAATGCCGGATGATCACTCCGCAGAAATCGTGGACGAAGCGTCGGTTCCGGATGACGCCCTGGATGAAGCGACTGCATCGAACCGCCTTCGAAAAGCGCTGGATAAAATCAGTGACAATTGTACCGTCCCCCTGTTGATGAAATACAGAGACGGCATGTCGTACGAAGCAATATCCAAAGATTTACAGGTCCCTGTCGGCGCCCTGAAGGTAAGGGTACACCGGGCGCGGAAGGAACTGAAACAACACCTGGAGCAGAAGATATGAGTACAGAAAAAGATGAATGGATCCGCCGCTATCTGGATGGCGAATTGAACGATGAAGAGGAGCGCCAGGCACTGCATCACATTGCCGAGGACCCTGAGCTTCGATCCTTGCTGAAATTTGATCTTCAGTTACGGCAGGATCTGGCCTCGGATTACCGGCCGGAAAGTGGGCACTCTGCCGGCAGCGGCAAGGCTGAAGAGTCGCTGCCTGAGGCTTTTTTCGACGGAGTGATGCAGGCCATTGAACAGAATGAGCAGCGGGGCGCATACGGTGCACCCCGGCAACAACCGGAAGCGGCCACTCCACAAACGGACGATGTACCGGCAGGAGTCACCACTATCTGGAACCGTCTCTGGCAGCCTCGTCAGATTGTCTGGCGGCCGGTTTGGTCCGCGGGGCTCGCAGCGGCAGTACTGTTGCTGATCATCTCGATTCCGCTTGCCATCACCACCACTCAGCAGACAGAACCTGTAGATGATATTCCGGTACGGCAGATTGTGGATCAAGGTGCGGAACGTGTTATGATGCGCTTTGTCTATGTAGACAGCGATGCCGAATCGGTTTCCGTTGCCGGTGATTTCAGCGACTGGGAACCCATTTCCCTCAACCGGCAATCGATTAACGGCGATTTCGCGTGGACCGGAATCGTTCCGCTTCCCCGCGGGGAGCACCGGTACATGTTTATAAAGAATGAGGAGCAGTGGACCACCGACCCGCTCGCCAACCGATTTATTGACGATGGATTCGGAAACAAAAATGCCGTAATAAGCTTGTGAAAAGTCACCTGACCCGTATATAACAACAGTGTCTTCGCAATACCGTTTTGCTCTGTTTTTTTAATACCTTGCCTGACGGTAGTAACCGATACATTGTTCACGGATAAGGGCGAATGACATGACAGTAACATTTTTTTATAAAAATTACAGAAGCGTTCTGCTTTCTGCCATTATGATGACAACTATCGCTGCATATTGGAGCACAGCTTCCGCCCAGAATCTGGAAACCGAGGTTACCCTGTCGGCCGGCAGCGGTTATGCATCCAACTCGTATCTGATTCCAATGATTCCGGAGTGGGAACGACGCTATATATCGGCCTTTACCACGTTTACTCCCTCCGCCCGGATGAGGTATGCCGGCAGCGGCCGGAGCATCACCGTCAATGGAATCGGACAGCTGCTCCATTTTTATGATGAGCGCCCAACCTGGGGTGGGGGATATCTGACTACCACCTTCCGGCAACGGCTCTCTTCTTCTTTTACAGCCCGGGCATCCGGCGGATTGGGATCCCACGCAACATCCTACAACCGGGATTTACAATGGCTTCAACTTGGTGTCGACTGGCTGGCGACGTCATCCACCCGCCTTGAAGCTACGGCCGGTTCCGGCTGGCGAACCATCCGTAACCTCGAAAATATGGATGATATGACGGATCGCTTTACTACATACTCGTTGGGTATTGAATACTGGCCATCATTCCGTTGGCGCCTGAGGATGAATTTCAACAGCAATCTTGACCATTTGTCCAGTCCGGGTGACGGTTTCTCCAGCACCGTTTCGGCCACCAACCACCGGTTCAATGGCCTGGTTTTAATGCTGGAAACCGGACTTGAACAGTATACGGTCGCGTTTCAGAGCAGCCGGGAAACCGAAACCGGATCTACTGACAATGGCTTGTTCAACGATGATGAAAACACCCTGAACATTCAAAATCGGTTTCATCGTACAACGTTCCGGGCATCCTATCCGGTCAGTGGACGGATCACCCTGACCGGCACCGTAGCAGGGCTTCTCTGGTTCAGCAGTGCTGATGATGAAATTGAGCCCGATTACCAAATTTCCGCGGGGATCCAGGTTCCGTTTTCTCTGCGTCGTGTTCGATCCGGCGAACTGCGCTCCCTTGATTTTGAGTCGGAACGTTCGGGGCGAACGACCCTGACGGTCCGGTATCGTGGAGATGCAAACCTGTACATTACAGGTGATTTCAACGATTGGGAAGATCCCGGAATACCGTTGCGGAAAACAAACAGAAACCGGTACAGCGTAGCGCTGGATCTCTCTGTCGGAATGCATCAATTTAAAATCGCAAAGCGGGAGAACGATGAGCTGGAATGGCTTGAACTTCCCGACGATGCGCCCACCGTTAATGATGGTTTTGGTGGCAAGAACGGAAGAATAATCATTGATTACTGAGCATGAGGATAATATGAAAACCCAATGCAACACAACCCAAAACAGGATATTCAGGGTTCGTTTTACTCATGACAATCCCGCAAACGGAAACATTACGTCGAAGATTTTTTTACTCTTCCTGATGATGGTTATGACACCCTGGGTTACACCTGCCGCACATGCACAGGGTTCCGGTGACTACCAGATTGTTCTGGAGCGAGGTATCGGTGCCGGACTGGATCCGGACCGTCTGGAAACCCTGATCACAAGGGCACAAAACCGTCAGGTTTCACCGGACGATTTGAATGACATGCTGAATCCGGCCATTTCACTGGCGGAAAATGACCTTCCATACAATCCGGTACTTCAAAAAACCATGGAAGGAATCGCCAAACGCGTGCCCGCCGGGAACATCCGGCAGGTACTGAATCAAATGGCCAACAATCTGAACCGTTCCGCCGAAATTGTGGATCCATGGGTCGCCCGCGAAGAAGTTCGCGCGATGGTCGAGGCCGGCCGGGGATCCCGCGAATCGGATGCGGCCACACGGGGCTTTCGGAACCAGCTTCTTGAACATACATCGTACGCCCTGCAGCAAGATATGAGCGAAGAGAATATCCGTAGCTTTTTGGAGTTGCTCGTCTCCGAACGCGTTACAGAGCGCGGGGGCATGTCCACAGTGGCATCAGCTCTGCAAGTGCTGCCGGATCTTCCGACATCCCGGGAGAACCCCGGTATGAGCAACCGGATATTGGTCAGAGCACTGAATTCCGGATTCAGTTCCGGTGAAATTCAGCAACTGCCCGATGCTTTCAGGTCAGCACAATTCCACAGCCAGCTTCCCGCCGATAATATTGCCCGAGGATTGGACCGGCAAATTGGAGAAGGCTTACCCGCCGAACATATTATTCAAAATCTGTTTCAGGGAAATATTGGCGGTGGACCTTCGGGAATCCTCCCTCCCGGGCTTGGTGGACGGGATAATGACGAAGACGGAGATGGCGATCGCGGCCGTGGCCGAGGCAGGCCACCTGTTATTCCGCCCGAAATTGATTTTTAATGTAACCATCCGAGAAGCCGTGCGTCATACGGGTGTCACACAGAAGGCAAACTGATCTTTGCCAGTTGCGATGACCGGGAGTATTTCACTCAGAAAGTCTCATCCCGGTGTATCACATGATAGTTAATCAGATAAAAAGGATACCCCCTATGAATACAATGAAAACTTATTTAAAAAAGCAGCCGGCTCTGATGGCCCCATTGGCAATTGCCGTTTTTTTATCCATGATGGTAACGGCATGTGACGACCAATTTGCCGGATCCTCCGGTGGAACCGGAACCATGGAAGTGATGCTGCATGACAATCCCGGCAATTATCAGGAAGTTTGGATCGATGTACAGCGTGTTGAAGTTAATAACCAGGAAGATGAAGGAAGCGGCTGGGTTACTATCAGTGAACCACAGGAGCGATACAACCTGCTGGAACTTATCAACGGTGCCCAGGAAGAACTTGGAGTGGCGGAACTTGAAACAGGAACATACCGTCAGATCCGTCTTATTCTCGGTGATAACAACACGATAGTAGTTGACGACAGTACGTACAATCTCCAGACACCCTCAGCCCAGCAATCCGGACTGAAGCTCAACATTAATGCGGAGATCCAGGAGGATATCACCTATACCCTGCACCTTGATTTTGATGTTGCTCGATCCATAGTGCAAAAAGGTCAGGCTCAAGGATCCCATCCATATCTTCTGAAACCGGTCATTCGTGCCTATGCCCAGGCCGAAACAGGAACCATCAGTGGTGTTGTGGATCCTGCCGACTCCGACCCATGGATCTATGCCATTGCCGGTGAAGACACGGTCGCAACAACCCGGGGCGAGGAAAATACGGGGGCATTCAAGCTGCTCGGACTTTCTGAGGATACCTACACCGTTACGGTTGAGCCAGCCAATGAAGATTATGAGCCGACTGCCATCCCCGATGTAGAGGTAACAGCCGGTGAAGATACCGATCTCGAAACCATTTCACTCTGACCGGGGAGCATAATCCCTGATTCTCCGGAGTAACGGGCCGGCACTGTTCCTGCTATATTGCAGATTATGGTGCCGGCTTTTTTCCGATTACCTGAACAACGACATGCCGGTCACGCGGTCGGTTGTCGTGATCCAGCAGGATAATCTGCTGCCATGTTCCAAGAATACATTGTCCCTCACGGATCGGTACAGTAATGCCGGGGCCCATAAATGTAGCACGGATATGCGAAAAGCCATTGTCATCGCCCCAGGTCTGCGAGTGATGCGAATGCATCTTCTCAGAGGCAAAATCCTCCAGCTTTTCTTTGATATCTTTCACCAGAGCCGGTTCATACTCCATGGTAGATATGGAAGCTGTAGATCCCACGGCAAAAATATGGCAGAAACCCTCCCCGATCCCCGTTTGTCTCAATATGGCAGAAATCTTTGAGGTAAGATCATGGATCTCGGAAAAACCATTGGTTTTGAGATGGATGTCATGAGTCTCAATTCTCATAGAAACAGGCCTCCTTTCCGTTTATTTGTGTACCGGTCTTTGACCGGATTTAAAAACCTGACGACTACCAGTTGTAAATTGTTCCGTCCTCTTTCCGGTTTACGGGAAGATAAGCCGGTTCATACGGATATCCGGCTGCTTTTTCTTCATCAATATCAACTCCCAGGCCGGGGGTATCTCCCGGATAAAAATATCCCCCCTCGAAAGAATAGTAGTGCGGAAAAACCTCATCTGTTTCGGAAGTATGGGGCATATGTTCCTGGATACCGAAATTGTTGATGGAAATATCGAAATGGAGAGCAGCCGCCATGGTGACCGGTGACAGATCAGTGGCTCCGTGACTTCCGGTGCGGACATGGTACATTTCTGCAAATGAAGCGACCTTTTTCATGTGGCTGATACCTCCGGCATGCAACACGGTCATCCGGATATAATCGATCAGCTGTTCACGAATCAGTTCGTGTGCATCCCAGATACTGTTGAATACCTCACCCACGGCAAGCGGAGTTGTTGTGTGTTCACGAATCAATCGGAAACCTTCCTGTAACTCGGCCGGAACCGGGTCTTCGATCCAGAACAAGCGGTACGGCTCCAGGTCTTTCCCAACCCGTGCTGCTTCGATGGGAGTGAGACGGTGATGGCAATCATGCAGCAGGAGGGGTTCGTCTCCATAGACATCGCGGATACGTTGAAACAACTTGGGCACATGACGCATGTACTTTTCGGTATTCCATGCGTGTTCGGGGGGAAGGCCTTTTTCTGCAGGCTCGTATTTACCGCTGCCTTTAGGAACTCCGTATGTAGTAGAGACTCCCGGGATACCGCTCTGAGCGCGCACAGCCTTATACCCCATCTCCAGGTGCCGGCCTACTTCATCGACCGTCTGTTCGATATCCTTGCCGTTGGCATGACTGTAGACCATCACTCCGGTTCGGCTTCGGCCTCCCAGCAGATTGTAGACCGGGGTGTTGAGTGCCTTGCCCTTGATATCCCAAAGCGCCATATCGACAGCAGCAATAGCCGACATGGTTACCGGACCGCGGCGCCAGTACGCTCCTTTATAGAGATATTGCCAGATGTCTTCAATGTGTGAGGGATCCCGGCCAATCAGACAGGGGGCAACATGATCTTCAAGGTAGGAGGCAACGGCCAGCTCCCGGCCATTCAATGTCGCATCACCCACTCCGTAAATACCCTGATCAGTTTCAATTTTGAGGGTCACGAAATTTCTTCCGGGGCTGCAAACAATTACTTTTGCTTTGGTAATAATCATATCGGAGTCTGTTTTTTTAAATTCGTAGTTATGGGATGTCGTAATCCATCGGCCAAAACCGGACCGCTACCATGATTCACCCGGGCAAGACCGGTCTTCACATAAACACTGTTTGAGACCCTTATTCCGTAAATAAAGAGCCGGAAACCGATATTCGGGATGTCCGGATTTGTAAGGTAAGATTTCCAAAATTTATTATCGCAGAATTCTTGATCATTCGGAAGTGTCGGTCGTTATTCCCGGTGCAAGCACACCGGATCAAGCCCGTCAAAACGCAGCGATCTCATCGCTACCTCCACTTCCCGACTCCCTGCACCAGAAGTTGGCTGACTTTTACCATAATGCTGTGCACCAGCACATACTGGGCATATTAAAGTAAAATAACATGCAATGAATAATGAAAAATCGTAAATTTATAAGCTTTTATTATTAGAGCTCCTGTTTTAATTACATTAATTATTTGACTGTATGAAGAAAAAATTCAAAGCGCAGATCGACACCTTCATGGACGAGGTAAAGACGCGCAGCCCGGGAGAACCGGAATTCCATCAATCTGTTCAGGAGGTTGCCGAAACGGTCATCCCCTACATCGATAATCACCCCAAGTACAAAAATGCCAATATTTTGCACCGAATGGTCGAACCGGAACGCGTTGTCATGTTCCGGGTCCCCTGGGTTGATGACAATGGCAAAGTTCAGGTCAATCGCGGATACCGGGTTCAGTTTAACTCGGCAATCGGACCGTATAAAGGCGGGCTGAGATTTCATCCTACTGTGAATCTCAGCGTTTTAAAGTTTCTCGGTTTTGAACAAATTTTTAAAAATGCATTGACAACCCTGCCACTCGGTGGAGCAAAGGGTGGATCAGAGTTTGATCCAAAAGGAAAATCAAATCTCGAGGTCATGCGCTTTTGCCAAAGTTTCATGACCGAGCTACAGCGACATATCAACAAATATACGGATGTGCCGGCCGGCGATATCGGAGTTGGTGCGCGCGAAATCGGGTTCCTGTTCGGACAGTACAAGCGACTGCAGAACGAATTTACAGGTGTTCTGACAGGAAAAGACCTCAACTGGGGTGGTTCGTTTATTCGCCCCGAAGCCACCGGTTATGGTACCGTTTATTTTATCGCTGAGATCCTGGACAGAAATAACGACTCGTTTGAAGGAAAAACGGTCGCTGTTTCCGGATCCGGCAATGTTGCACAGTATACGGTTGAAAAAGTGCTTGAGCTGGGCGGGAAAGTAGTCAGTGTATCGGACTCTTCCGGATGTGTTTTCAGCGAGGACGGCCTGACCCAAAAGCATCTCGAATTCATGATGGAGTTGAAAAACGAAAAGCGGGGACGCATTCATGAATTGGCGGACGCATTCAAGGAACTCACGTTCAATGAGGGGGAATGCGCCTGGGGTCTGCCCATGAATATTGATATTGCCATTCCTTGTGCCACGCAAAATGAAATGGAAGAGGAACATGCCCAAAAACTGCTTGATCGGGGTGTGAAAATCATTGGAGAAGGTGCAAACATGCCCTGTACTACCGAAGCTGTTCACCTGTTCCAGGACAACAATGTCATTTTCGGGCCCGGTAAAGCGGTCAATGCCGGCGGTGTTGCAACATCCGGACTGGAAATGGCGCAAAACGCCCTGCGACTGAGCTGGGATCGCGAAAAGGTGGACAGCAAGCTGTTGGGTATCATGAAGAACATTCACCAACAATGTGTCACTTACGGCGAAAACGAAGACGGCTCGGTCGACTATGTTCGTGGAGCCAATTTGGCCGGCTTTGTCAAAGTCGCCGACGCCATGATGGATCAGGGCGCGGTGTAATAAAAGCAAGGAGCTACCCCGGTTCGCGGTTAATCTAAACCGCGCGGGGGGGCTCCGGTTGTATGAATTCCCTACACTTCTACCCGGTTCCAGTCCAGAAACAAATAGAGCTCCGGCTCGTCGTTCCATACGCTTTTATTCAGGTTATAAACAACCTTCGGAACACCGAGAAATTTACCCGGTACCGATCAAGAGTATAAAATCACGTACAGTC
>SLLW01000380.1 GCA_007133875.1 Balneolales bacterium
AATCAAAATGAAAGCGCTTACTTTTTGAATGTCGGTGGTATCAGCACACTTGGAAGGAGCATATTCCGGTCTCAATTTTATTCGATTTAGGGATGAATATTTTTTATATTTGGACTCTGTATAAATAAGGAACTAACCGGGGTACCAATGTGGTTACAGCAGTGTATTCCGGATCACAGACGGAACTTCATGAAATACCGGGCCAAGTGAACCATACCGGTACGCTTTTTCTTAATCGTCGTTACAATTCCCGCTTATGAACTCACGGGACTTCCAAACCAACAAAGTGTTTTTTTATTATGAGTGATACCCAAACCATAGAGAACCTGGTAAAACAGCCCTATAAATATGGCTTTAAGACCAATGTCGAGTACGACTACTTTCCAAAAGGGCTCAATGAGGATATTGTAAATTTGATATCCGACATCAAGGAAGAGCCGGACTTCATGCGCGAGTTTCGTCTCAAGGCCTATCGCAACTGGAAAACGATGAAGGATCCGCTTTGGGCGAACATCAAGTATCCCAAAATCGATTACGATAAAATCCAGTTCTACTCATCTCCCAAGAAAAAACCGCAGCTGGACAGTCTCGACGAGGTCGATCCGGAAATTCTGGAAACCTATGAAAAACTGGGTATCCCGCTCTCCGAACAGAAAATGCTGGCCGGTGTGGCTGTGGATGCCGTATTCGATAGTGTTTCCGTAGCTACTACATTTAAGGAGAAGCTTTCGGAAGCCGGAGTGGTATTCTGTTCCATATCGGATGCGATCAAGAACTATCCGGAACTGGTCAAAAAGTACATGGGATCGGTGGTTCCGTATAATGACAACTATTTTGCGGCGATGAACTCGGCGGTTTTCTCCGACGGATCGTTTGTTTATGTCCCGAAAGGTGTGGTTAGTCCGATGGAACTCTCCACCTACTTCCGGATCAACAACGAAGAGTCGGGGCAGTTTGAACGTACGCTCATCATTGCCGAAGAGGACAGTTTTGTAAGCTATCTCGAGGGATGCACCGCACCGATGTTCAGCACCAATCAGCTTCACGCCGCCGTAGTTGAACTGGTCGCCCTGGATAACGCCCAGATCAAATACTCCACCGTCCAGAACTGGTATTCCGGTAACGAGGAGGGTGTCGGTGGCATCTACAACTTTGTGACCAAACGCGGGCTTTGCAAAGGCCACCACTCCAAAATCTCCTGGACACAGGTTGAGACCGGATCGGCCATCACCTGGAAATATCCGAGTGTGATCCTCAAAGGTGACCACTCGATCGGTGAGTTTTACTCCGTTGCCGTCACCAATGACCGGATGGAAGCAGATACCGGTACGAAAATGATTCACCTTGGAGAAAATACCAACAGCACCATCATCTCCAAAGGTATTGCGGCCGGACTGTCCCAGAACAGTTACCGCGGTCTGGTTAAAATTGGTCCGAAAGCCGCCAATTCGCGTAATTACTCCGTCTGTGACTCCATGCTGATCGGAGACCGTTGTGGGGCGCACACATTTCCGTACCTCGAAGCAAAAAATAACACCTCCAGTGTTGAGCACGAGGCTACCACTTCCAAAATAGGGGAAGACCAGATTTTCTATCTCCAGCAGCGTGGACTGAGCGAGGAGGATGCGGTTTCCCTGATTATCAACGGTTTCTGCAAAGAGGTGTTCAAAGAGCTCCCCATGGAGTTTGCCGTGGAAGCTATTAAGCTGCTGGGAATCAAACTCGAGGGTAGCGTGGGATAACCACCTCCATATTCCTCTCCATTCCGGACCGGATACCGGTTATTCTCTGAACAACCGACATCCCCCGGAACCACAGTTTTAAAAAGAAAACCATAACGATATCCAAATCATCTTATATACATGTTGACAATCAAAAATCTCCACGCTGAAGTGGAAGGAATTGAAATCCTGAAAGGAATCAATCTTGAAATAAAAGCCGGCGAAGTTCACGCGATCATGGGTCCGAACGGCAGTGGAAAAAGTACCCTCGCAAAAATTATCGCAGGCCACCCTTCGTATGAAATAACCAAGGGAGAGATTATTTACCAGGGTGAGGATCTTGCCGAAATGGATCCGGATGAGCGTGCCCGGAAAGGGGTCTTTATGGCATTTCAATATCCGGTGGAAATTCCCGGCGTCAGTAACTCCATGCTGATGCGGGAAGCGTATAATGAAGTCCGCAAAGAGAACAATGAAGATCCGCTGGATCCGCTCGAATTTGAGGACTATATCTCCGAAAAACTGAAAATGGTGGAAATGGATCCCAGTTTCCTCGAGCGGAATGTGAACGCCGGCTTCTCCGGTGGTGAGAAAAAACGTAATGAAATTCTCCAAATGGCTGTCCTGGCCCCGAAATTGGCACTCCTGGATGAGACCGATTCCGGTTTGGATATCGATGCACTTCGCGTTGTATCCGATGGAATCAACAAGTTGTCGGGAAAAGAGAATGCGGTTATGCTTGTCACCCATTATCAGCGCATTCTGAACTATATCACCCCGGATTTTGTCCATGTGCTTGTTAAAGGAAAAATTGCCAAATCAGGTGGCAAGGAACTGGCTCATGAACTTGAAGAGCATGGATATGAGTGGGTTACAGCAAAAACGGAAGTAAATGGAGAGGCGAAGTAATGACAGATATTTCGAAAGAAAATCTTTTTATAGACAGACTGATCGGCAGCTACGGTGCAGAGAAACCAACCAATGCACGGGTGCAGGTACTTCAGGAAGAGGCCCGAAACAGCATTGCCGGGAAAGAACTACCAACCACCCGTCACGAGGAGTGGAAGTATTGCTCACTGAGAACTCTGAATAAACAGACGTTTGTCCCGGCGAAAGACATAACCAATCCGTCACTGCCGGACAATGTAGGTGATTACATCTATCCGGAAGCCGAGCACCACCACCTGACCTTCATCAACGGGGTGTATAGCGAGAAATATTCCAAAACGGACAAGCTTCCCGAAGGTGTAATTGTCGCAAATCTTGCCGAAGTGCTGGATGCCGGCAATCCGATTGCACTGGAACATCTTGGAAAATACGCCAAATGGGAGGATGATCCGTTTGCTCCGCTGAATACCTCGGTTTTCCGGGACGGTGCTTTTATATATGTCCCCAGATCTGTTAAAATTGATGACCCGATTCAGCTCCTTTTCATCAACACCGATGAGAAAGAGCAGTATGTGATGACTCCGCGGTGCCTGGTTGTGGGAGAGCAATCCACCGAAATGACCGTTGTGGAAGACCACATCGGTTTTGGCGACAATGTCTACTTCAACTGTCCCGTTTCCGAAATCACCCTGGCGGAAAACTCTCATATGACGCATGTCAAGCTGCAGCGCGACAGCCGTCAGGCGTACCATATCTCCCGCCTGGCTGCCGACATCAGCCGTGACAGCGATTACAAATCGTATGCCGTACAGCTTGGTTCGCAGCTATCACGAAGTGATGTCAAAGCGGTGCTGACCGACGAAAACACCCACGCCACACTTGACGGACTGGTCATGGTGAACGGGGATCAGCTCTCCGATACCCACAGTATTATGGATCACACCATGCCGAACTGCACCAGCCATCAGCTGCATAAGTGTATCATCGACGATGACGGCACTTCGGTATTCAACGGTAAGATTTTTGTCCGGGAAGATGCACAGAAAACCGATGCATTCCAGGAAAACCGCAACCTGCAGCTCTCCAACACCGGTACGGCCTACGCCAAACCACAGCTGGAAATTTTTGCGGATGATGTATCCTGCAGCCACGGTGCGACCATCGGACAGCTGGATCCCGAAGAGGTTTTCTACCTGAAAGCCAGAGGACTTCATGAGTCACAAACACGTCAAATTCTCACCTATGGGTTCGCACTGGATGTCATCGAATCCATCCCTGTTGCCTCTATTCAGAAACGGCTCAGCAAAGAGGTGGAGAAATTTACCAAAGAAAGCCAATCCATTAAAGAATTTGCCTGATGGCAGCGTTAAGTACACTAAAAGCGCAGACCCGATCCATCGATATCGCGACATGCCGTGACGATTTCCCTGTTTTCAGCCGGGAAGTCCACGGCAAGCCTCTGGCATATCTGGACAGTGCGGCATCGAGCCAGATGCCGGAGCCGGTTATGCGCGCGTATACCGACTACCACAGCCGGTATCACGCCAACGTCCATCGCGGGGTTCATCTGCTCAGCCAGGAAGCAACCGAAGCGATGGAGGCGGCAAGGGAATCAATGCGTGAGCTTATTAACGCACGGAGTGGCAAAGAAGTCATTTTTACGTCCGGAACCACCGATGCGATAAACCTGGTGATGCAGACGTACGGCCGGAGTCAAATTGGCGAGGGTGACGAGATCATCATCAGCACAATGGAGCATCACTCCAACATCGTTCCCTGGCGGATGTTGTGTGACGAAAAGAAGGCGGTTCTGAAAGTCATTCCCATCAGTGATGATGGGGTCATTGACATGGAAGCATACGAAAGTATGCTTTCCGATCGTACCAGGCTGGTGGGTATTGTGCATGTCTCCAATACCCTGGGCACGATCAATCCGGTAAAAGAGATAACCCGTTTAGCCCACAGCCGTGACATCCCGGTTCTGATCGATGGAGCCCAGGCCGTATCGCATATGAAGGTGGATGTGCAGGATATTGATTGCGATTTCTTCGCGACATCGGGACACAAAATGTTCGGACCGACCGGCATTGGTATTCTCTATGGAAAGGAAGAGATGCTTTCAAAAATGCCTCCGTATCGCGGCGGCGGGGATATGATTATCAGTGTCTCCTTTGACGAAGTGCTTTTTAACGATCTCCCGTACAAGTTCGAAGCCGGCACACCGAATATATCCGGTGCCATCGGAATGGGCAAAGCGGCTGAGTACATTCAGGCGATCGGGTATGATGCGATCCGGCACAAAGAGCAGGAGTTGCTAAAATATGCCACCGAAAAGCTTTCAGCCATTGACGGATTGCGCATCATCGGAACGGCCCCGGAAAAATCATCGGTGGTCTCTTTTGTGATGGATGGCATTCACCCCCACGATATCGGCACCATCCTGGATCTGGAAGGGGTAGCCGTAAGGACCGGACACCACTGTACACAGCCATTGATGGACCGGCTCGGTGTAGTTGCCACAACACGTGCTTCCATGGCGATGTACACTCGCAAAGAAGAGATCGATCAACTCACCGCAGCCCTGCAGAAAGCCGTAGAAATTTTCAAATAACCCATATTCAGGCAGTACCCGCAGATGAACGATAAAATGAGCCAACTTTATCAGCAAGTCTTGCTGGACCACAACAAGACACCCCGGAACTACCGGGAACTGGAAAATGCCGATCAGGAATCGCTCGGGTACAACCCTCTGTGCGGTGATAAATACAAAGTGTTTGTCAATATCGATGAACAGGATATTGTCACAGATGTGACGTTCATCGGTGACGGATGCGCTATTTCAAAAGCCTCTGCCTCGATGATGACCAACATCGCAAAAGGCAAGCACGTTGATGAAATCGATTCATTGTATCATCAGTTTCATGATATGGTCCGGGGAAAGCTGGATCCTGATACCGACCCCAATGACCTTGGTCATTTAAAAATTTTCGCCGGTGTGCGTGATCTGCCGGCACGCGTTAAATGTGCGGTACTGTCATGGCACACACTGAATGCTGCCATCAAAGGCAAAGAAAAAGTTTCAACCGAATAATATACACGTAACGTTCTCCTGAATCGTTGAAAATCGGGAAACACCTTCAAAGAAAATCTGAACCGTTATGCCAAAAATTGCAGAAATAGAGCGAACCCCAAACCCGGACGCCATGCGCTTTGTGCTGCGCGAGCCCATATCGCAGGGGGTCACACGTTCGTACGAATCACCGGATGAAGCAAAATCTGATCCGTTTGCCACCGAATTGTTTACTATTCCCCATGTCATTTCGGTCTATTATGTCGATCGCTATGTCACAATAACCCAGGACGGTGGAATCGACTGGAATACGCTGCTGCGACAGCTGGCTCCGCCGATCCGCGAGGCTGAACCGATCGAACAGCTTGATACCGATGATCCGAATGTCAATGTCAGTGAAGAGGCGCTGAATTCAAGCGATCCGCGCCTGATTGAAATTAACAAAATGCTGGATGAGCAGGTCCGGCCTTACCTCCTGGCTGATGGTGGCGGACTGAAAGTACTCGGCCTGGAAAACGATATTCTCAGGGTCCACTATCAGGGTGCGTGCGGCACCTGTCCGACGGCCACCACAGGAACGCTTTATGCCATCGAAAGTATGGCCAAACGAATTGACCCAAACATCCGGATAGAATCAGTCTGATATGGCTATCAAAATCAGTGAAAAGGCACACGAACGAATCAAGGATATTCGAATCAGCGAAGGAGCCGATGAGGAGACCGCTCTGCGTATCGGCGTGGTCGGCGGCGGATGCTCCGGGCTTACCTATCAGCTCGATTTTGACGAATCTGGTGCGTCCGAAGCGAAGAAAGACAAAGAGTTTGATGTCGACGGGCTCCGTGTCGTTATCGACATGCGGAGTTTTCTCTATCTGGCCGGCACCGAACTGGATTACTCCGATGGCCTGGACGGTAAAGGATTTCATTTTGTCAACCCCAACGCCACCCGTACCTGTTCTTGCGGCGAGTCTTTTTCGGTTTGACAGAAATTCTTCAGCCAACGAATGGGCCGGCAATCAATCAGCAACGGCACAATTCTGGTCAGAATAGAGTCACCGGGCTTACCGGTAACAATACGAGTGCCCGTCAGGATATGCACCTGTAAAAAAAATCACCAAACAATTTCAATATGCCACAAACCGAAGCACCCGTCAAAAACAAGGTCGCTAAATCGGGGCTCATAACCCTGGATCTGCAGGAGTGGTATGATGGCCTCGAAGTTGTCGGGTTTGATCTCAAGGATTTTCTGCATATGGAGCTCATTCTCAAGGAGAAAGCGTTTCGCGAGGCCCTGGATGCGTATGACTGGGAGGCCTTTCGCAACAAAACAGTCGCAGTTCACTGTTCCACCGATGCGATAATTGCCTCATGGGCTTATATGCTGGTTGCCGTACACTTGAAAGATATCGCAGCCGACGTGGTTTTTGGAAGGCCGGAGGAGGTTCAATTCGAGCAGTTTCGAAAAGCTATGGATGCTGTGGAGTGGTCCCGTTACGAGGGAGAGCGGGTGTTATTAAAAGGGTGTGCCGATATAACGGTGCCGCCCGCGGCCTATTTATACGCAACGCAAAAACTGTTACCTTATGTCGAACGCCTGATGTATGGTGAGGCGTGTTCCTTTGTACCCGTCTATCGTACATCACGCAAGACGAAATAATCTGCGGACAGCCTTGCAACTCCGGGTGACCAAAATCCGGAGTAGATCTGTTGTATGGTGGATTACGGCAATATTATCTAATTCGGTGTCGCAACGTCTTCTTCCATGGATGAAATAGGTAAACGAAAAAAAGACCATCTCGAAATTACACGGGCGGGCAATGCCGGATACGAAAAAACGGCGGGATTTGAGCGATATGACTTTATTCATGATGCGCTGCCCGAAATGGATCCGGAAGAGATCACCTGTGAAACGCGTTTTCTCAACCGGTGGTTTGGATTTCCGCTCTTCATCTCCTCCATGACCGGAGGCCATCATGATGCCCTGCCTGTTAATGCCGTTATTGCTGCTTTCTGTGAGAAGTACAACCTCCCGTTCGGAGTGGGCAGTCAGCGTGCCATGCTGGAAGACCCGTCCCTTGCCGCTACCTTTTCGGTGGTCCGGGATGAGGCTCCGTCGGCATTTATTGCATCCAATATTGGTGGAGCCCAGCTCGCCGGCGGCCTTGAAAAAGAGAAAATTGCACTTTTAGTAGATTCCGTCCGCGCTGATGCGGTGATTGTGCATCTTAATCCGTTACAGGAACTGCGTCAAACAAAAGGTGACCGGAATTTCAGCGGAATCCGGGAGGGAATCCGAACCCTGGTTTCTGACGTAGAAATACCCGTCATCGTCAAGGAAACCGGTGCCGGACTCTCACCGACGGTCATAGAGCAGCTGGTGGATTGTGGTGTTGCCGCTGTCGATGTTGCCGGAGCGGGGGGGACCAGTTGGGGCAGAGTGGAGAATATTCGAAGCGGAGCAACGGAGGCACATTTTACCGACAATTGGGGAATACCAACTGTGGATTGCCTGCTTTCATCAAAAGAGCATGTGGAAGACAAATGTGAACTGATTGCATCCGGTGGAATACGAAGCAGTCAGGATATTGCAAAAAGTCTCTGTATGGGAGCGGTGATTGCGGCTACAGCTCAACCCATCATCAAGGCGGTTCTCGATAACGGTTATGATGGTCTGGAGGCACTATACAAGCAGTGGGAAGACGATTTCCGGCTCATACTTTGTTTGCTTGGATGTGACCGGCCAACAGATTTGGATATGATTCATCTTCGTCGTGTTACCATGCGATGAACCCGCTTCATTTTTTGTATATTTGCATCCGCTAACCTTCAAGTAATATCTCATCTACCCTTGGTACAAATGCGTGAACATCTGGATAATCTGCTGGAGTCGGCTTTTACTTCGATTTCCATACCGGACGAGCCTGCAAGTCTCTATGATCCGGTACGTTACACCATGGATTTTGGAGGCAAGCGGTTCCGCCCGCGCCTCGTGCTTCTTACCGCCGGTTTGTGTGGTGGTGATCTGGAGGAGGCGCTGCCTGTAGCGCTTGCTGTCGAAATGCTTCACAACTTTACGCTGATCCATGATGATATTATGGACAATGCAAACACCCGGCGTGGCAAACCGAGTGTTCATAAAAAATGGGATAAACCGACTGCCATTCTCTCCGGTGATGTTCTCTTTGCACTGGCCATGAAACAGTTGAATGAGTATGGAAACGGTGAACCTGAATTCCTTCAAACCAGGGCCCGGTTGATGTCCAGATTTTTGGATGTTATTCAGACGGTTTGTGACGGCCAGGCATTGGATATGGAATTTCAGTCCCGTGATGATGTGACCACCGAGGAATATTTGGCCATGATCCGGGCCAAAACCGCAGCGCTCATACGCTGCTCCATGGAGATGGGTGCGATTGTTGCCGGTGCTGATGATCAGATGCTCCGCAAATGTGCCGATATTGGCAACCATACCGGTCTGGCTTTTCAAATTCAGGACGATCTGCTGGATGCGGTCGGTGATTCCGGAAAGTTTGGAAAAAAAGTGGGCGGGGACATAATTGAAGGAAAAAAAACCTATCTTTCCATCCTTGCTCTGGAGCGGGCGGATGATACCGACCGGAACGTCCTCAAGCAGATACTGGGCAACAGCAAAACCGGAGAATCAGAAATTTTGCGGGTGATCCGGATTTATCATGATCTCGGCGTCATCGATTCTGCCGCAAAAGCTGTGACACGCCATTATCAAAGTGCACGACAACAATTGGAATTATTTGAAGAATCCGATTTTCGAAATGAAATAAATGTGCTCCTGGATAAGTTAAAGGTTCGAGATAATTAAAGGTTTTATTACCCAATACACGATTTTTTTATGCAACATCTTATTAAGCCGCTGATCGTTATTCTCATTCTGATAACCGTTGCCGCCTGCGGATCCCGGCACACGATTCAACCCGGGGATTCGGTGGATGTGGCTTTTGAAAAAGCCATGGGGCTCTATGAGCGGGAGCGGTTTTCACAAGCAGCCGATGCCTTTGAAGTGGTTCTCTCCATAGCACGGGGAACAGATATTGCAGCTGATGCCCAATATTACCTGGCTAAAAGCCACTATCATAACAGATCATTCCTGCTTGCCGCCAGTGAGTTTCGCCGGTTTGCCCGGAATTATACAACCGACGAGCGTCGCCAGGAGGCCGAATTCCTGGAAGCCTACTCTCATTACCGGATGAGCCCGCGTTATAACCTTGATCAGACTGAGACATACAATGCGCTCAACCGCTTTCAACTCTTCACTACACGGTATCCTGATTCAGAACTGGCGGAAGAAGCCGTCGAGTACATGGATGAATTACGGGATAAATTGGCGAAAAAGAAATTCAGAGCAGCAGAAATGTACTTCCGGATCAGGGAATACCGCTCGGCAGCACTTTATTTCGAATTGACGGTTGAAAACTATCCGGAAAGCAGATGGGCTGAGAGAGCGCTGGTTAACCAGATTCAATCCTATGTCGAATATGCCGAGAACAGTGTTCGGGACAGGCAACAAGAGCGTTTCGAAAGCGCCGTAGATGCTTATCAGCGTTATGTTCAGATATTTCCGCGAGGAGAAAACCGTGCCAGGGCCGAAGAGTATTATGACAGGGCGCTAAGTGGTCTTGCGGAAGTAACCGCAATTTCAGAAGGACTGTAAGCGATGCGTACCGGGCTTTTTTTCGGGACCTTTAACCCGGTGCATCGTGGACACGAAGCGTTGGTGCAATCGTTTTTGTCATCAGGGTTGATTGATGATATATGGGTAATTCTTACACCCAATCCGCCTCACAAAAACATAGCGACGCTTGCTCCGTTTGAGGATCGTTGGAACATGTTACAATTGGCATTCAAGGAGAAGGATGAACTGAAAATAACAGATGTTGAACAGCGGATCCCATCACCTCATTACACATTTAAAACACTCAGTTTTTTAAAAAACAGTTATCCGAATCAGGTTTTTATGCTTTGTATAGGTGGTGATACACTTCAACAGTTATCGACGTGGTATGAATACGAAAAGATATCGCACAAAGCGGAGTTACTGGTAGCGGAGCGTCCGGATTCACCCAATTTCACCCCCCCTGAACTAAACGGCTTCCGTGTCCACTTCTGTGAACACAATCCTGTTGCCATCTCCTCCACACATATCCGCAAAGCACTGATGGCCGGAAATATGCCGGGCTCCGGTGAACTTCATCCGGAAGTGTTACAATATATTCAGGATAAGGATCTGTATCGAACGGATCCCACCATTGCCGGCCTTTGACGGCACGTTGGGTTCTCCGGGTTGTTTGAAATCAGCGCAGGTTTTTAAAGAAGTCGCTGAGCAGAGCGCTGCTCTCCGCTTCCATGATCCCGAATAGCACTTCAATGCGATGATTTAGTTTATTGTTTGCCGCAATATTAAAAATACTACCACAGGCTCCGGCTTTATCATCCTGGGCCGCGATCACCATTTTTCCAAGTTTTGCCCACACCAGAGCCCCGGCACACATTGCGCAGGGCTCCAAAGTTACATAAAGCGTACAGGAGGGGAGGTATTTTTCGCCCAAATGACCAACGGCAGCCGATAATGCTATCATTTCGGCATGAGCTGTGGGATCGGTTAGCATCTCTACCTGATTGTGTCCACGGGCAATGATTCGGTTTTTATGGACGATCACAGCCCCAACCGGTACTTCACCAATGGATGCTGCTTTTTGCGCTTCATAGAGGGCTTGCTGCATGAACCGCATGTGCACTGCATCAGGGGATGAAAAGTCTGATAAGGAAAAAGTAGTCATGTGCTGATGTGCTTTGGTATGTAAAGTACTGATTAGCCATAAGAGAAATTGAAAAGCAGTAATGATTTTTAAAAAATCGAATTATTGTTATAATGTGTTTTTGGAATCAATATGACGGAATATATGACAGAACAACTAAAGGATCGAATATCAATGATCCGGGATAAAATCCGGGATATCCCCGATTTTCCCAAGAAAGGGGTGGTATTTAAAGACATAACGCCGATTCTTCAGGATCCGGAAACCCTTAAACTTGCATCGGTACTATTATTGGAGCCTTTTGTCGGCAAGCAGGTGGATATTGTTGCTGGTATAGAATCGCGAGGTTTTTTACTCGGGCCTCGCCTTGCAACTGATCTGAATGCCGGCTTTGTGCCTGTTCGTAAGCCGGGGAAATTGCCGGCAGACAGGATTTCCGAGACCTACGAGCTTGAATATGGAATGGATATCCTTGAAATGCATACCGATGCCATAAAACCGGGTGACCGTGTCATCATTCACGATGACCTTATGGCCACCGGTGGGTCGGCGAAAGCCGCCACAGAACTGGTTGGCAGACTCGGTGGAATTATTGTAGGTTACTCTTTCATTATCGAATTGACCTTTTTGAATGGAACCACGAAACTGCAGGAGGGATTTCCGGTTCATTCATTGGTGAAAATCTGACA
>SLLW01000233.1 GCA_007133875.1 Balneolales bacterium
CGGGAAAGTGCGTTATATGAGCAGTGACAGTGCCCGTAAAAAGATCAACATGGAGAACTATCTGAAGCGGTATTCCGGCCTTTCCGGTATTTGAAACGTGAGTACTGCACCCGGACGGGAGATGTGCTCAGGCTGTGTGGCAGCCGATCCGGCATCTGCCGGGGAGCAGGTGGGAGAAGGCAGAGGTTCGCAAGCAGGGGCCGCAGACAGGAGTTACTTCTGTTTCCCTGAGCCATAAAGCGGGCTGTCGCTCTCTGTTATGATCGCTGAGACAAGAGCGACAAACTCTTTTTCCCGGAGATTGGCTGCTTCCTGGATTTCACTGTGGTCAAGCACATTTTTACTGACACCGGTAGCCAGATTGGTGATCAGTGAGATTCCAATACAGGACATCTCTAACCGGATAGCCTCATAAAGTTCGGCAGCGGTTGACATGCCCACCGCATCGGCACCCAAAATCCGGAAAGCACGTACCTCAGCTTTGGTCTCATACGTGGGGCCTTTTGCAAACAGATAACATCCCCGGGTTACCGGAACCCCGGTGCGCACGGCAAGGCGGGTGATTCCATTCACCATTTCGTCGTTCGCATATCGCTGGTAAAGCCGCTTCCGGTGCGGGCTCACCGAAACCAGCAAGGTGATGATGTCGTCGATCAGCATAAGATCTCCAACCCGGAACCGGTCATTGATCCCACCGGCGGCATTGGTGACGATCATGGCCTGGCATCCCAGCTTTTGGGCAACCTGAACCGGCAGGATGGTCCGTTCGAACGGATGGCCCTCATAGTGGTGAAAACGTCCCGACCAGGCGAGCACGTTGCGGTTTCCGATCTGACCGAAATACAGAGCGCCGTCGTGGCCGGTTACACTGGTTTGCGGAAAACCGGGAATTTCCGGGTAGGGTATGATAACAGGGTTTTTAAGTGCCCGGGTAAAATTTCCCAGCCCCGAACCCAGAATAATCGCCGCATCAGGCGTGCCGACACCTTTTCCCTGCAATGATTGTGCGATATCATTGAGCGCTTTTTCCAGCGACACCGGATGTGATTTTTTCAATGTGGTATCCCTTTTGTTCATCAAAACCTTGTAAAGCCACAATGGCTCCGTTGTAACTGTGATACGTCAGGATAAGGTAATCCTCCTCCAGCGCTTTTCGCAAATAATGGTCCCGGTTCTGTTGACTTTTTCTCCCGTCATTGTCGTATTTCGCTGCAAATTTGCGATTAATGGCTACCGGGCGTCCAAGTACATCTCCCAGCATCATCGCTTTTTCACCGTCACCATCATAAAAAATTGCCTGATGATATTTGGTATGGCCACCAATGGTTGTCATGGAGATGATCTCCGGCTCGGGAGGGGTATCCTCTACAAACCTGAGATCACCATGGGTTTCCAGGTACATAGCCCAGCGGACAGTCGCTTCGTGGCCCTTTTCTTCGGCCCGGCTGGTAAAAAGCTTCCAGTCCTTCCCCGAGAGCCAGATGGCCGCGTTCGGAAAGGTCAGTTCATAGGTGCCAAACCGTTCATGGAGCAAGCCGCCTATGTGATCAGTATGAAGATGACTGCAGTAAACATGCTGAATATCCTCGGGCTCAAGGTTATGACGCGCAAGGTTATCGACCATCATGGCATGATGATCACCGGGTCCGAACGGCCCAAGTCCCGCATCAATCATAGCCGTTAATTTCCCGTTTTGAATCAGGAAAGGATTGACGGCCAGTTTGAGTGTCCCCCTTTTGGGTTGCTCTTTGGGGTCGATCGGGACAAACTTCCCATCCATGCCAACTTCGTAGGTACCTTCATAAAGCGCTGCAATCATGACTTTTCCTGATCGGAGTACCCGGGGTAATGCTCACGGGATTCATCTTTTTGCTGTTGATTCTCTTTCTCCTCATACCGGTCATACGCCTCGATGATATCCCGGATCAGTTTGTGGCGGACCACGTCAGTCTGGTCGAGATAGACAAAGGATATGCCCTTGATCTTTTCCAGAATGTGCTGAATGGTGACCAGACCGGAGTGCTGATTTTTGGGAAGGTCGGTCTGGGTAAGGTCACCGGTGATGATCGCCTTGCTGTTGACACCGAGCCGGGTCAGAAACATTTTCATTTGTGTCTGGGTGGCATTTTGAGCTTCATCCAGAATGACAAAAGCGTTGTTCAGCGTGCGGCCTCTCATATAGGCAAGCGGAGCGATTTCGATGATGTTTTTTGTGAGATTCATCTCCAGCTTGTCATAATCGAGCATCTCTTCGAGAGCATCATAGAGCGGGCGAAGATAGGGATCGATTTTATCTTTCAGGTTACCGGGCAGGAATCCGAGGCTTTCTCCCGCTTCAACAGCGGGCCGGACCAGAACGATTTTTTTTACCTGCCTCTCTTTGAGTGCCCGCACGGCCAGGGCGACTGATGTATAGGTTTTTCCGGTACCGGCCGGGCCTATGGCAAAGACGATGTCATTTTTATTGGCCGCTTTGACAATTTCCTTTTGGTTGGCGGTACGCGCGGAAACGGGAGCGCCGGTAGTGGTAAACAGGAGTGTCTCCTCAGGAGAGATGTTTACCTGACGAAGCATCCGGTCGCTTTTCTGCAGAGCCAGAAGCGTACTGATATCGTTTTCCGTGACGGCCCCGTTTCTCCTTGCGAGACGGATCAATTCCTTGATGATCGCTTCAATGGCTTCATACTGTTCCGGCGGACCACTGACCTTGATTTCGTTGCCGCGAACCGTGAGTTTCGACTCCGGAAACGATTCGTCGATCTGTTTCAGAATTCGGTCGTTGAGGCCAAGAACCACAACCGGATCGACATGATCTATAAAGATGGATTTGGTTTCGGGATGTTTAATCGGTGTTGCGATAGTACCTCGGGATATTTTCGGGTTCGGAATCTGTGTTGCGTATTGTCTCCGGCTCTGAATCGTCTAGAAACCGGATTCGGTTATGTGTCTATATTAACTCTGAACGATATCCGGATGCTGCATCATTCCTCAGGGAGGTTACCTTTGCCGCAATATCGTCACTTGTAAAAATGTTGCTTCCCGCAACGAGGATGTCGGCACCTGCAGAAGTGATATCTTTGGCATTTTTATTGTTAACACCACCATCCGCCTGGATATAAAACTTCTTCTTGAGTTCGTCGCGCATCAGCCGCAGAGC
>SLLW01000121.1 GCA_007133875.1 Balneolales bacterium
ATACAAACCGATGGTACATACACCCTACTTGTAGCGCTCGGGTCCCGGGAGGTTGACAAAAAGGGAGAAAACGACACCTCCGGTGATGATTCTGAAGGAAACGTACTTGTTCACGGAGCTGGAAACTCGATTGTGGTTATGGCGGCTGACGGGCTCCCCGCCGGTATCAATGGTCTTGGCACCGTACATCATGTTGCCCACCGGGTCGAAACCCTGGATGATTCCCGGCAAATAAAATCGGAACTGGAAAAAGAACACGGGATTCGGGTCACCGAAATCAAGGACCGAAAATATTTCAAGTCCATTTATTTCCGGATTCCCGGCGGTGTGCTGTTTGAAGTTGCAACAGAAGAACCCGGATTCCTGGTGGATGAAGACCGCGAAGCGTTAGGAAGTTCACTGAAACTTCCGGACTGGCAAGAACCGCGCCGTAACCAGATTGAGGCCGGTTTGGAACCGTTCAGATAACCGTAGCGGGTGTTGAATCGTATGAGCAATTCGTTACGATTCCGGTGTCAAGCAACAAACCGGATTTACCCGCTGACATTAAGGTGAAATGGCAGAAATTCATGGATCAGCACACTGACATTATCGGTGTGCCAAGTGACCTGATGATGCGTTTCACTTCGGATAACCTGGAGGTGCATGTCGCAAACCGAACCGATGGCAATCTATATGTAAGATGACTTTGATCAACTTGGAATTGGAATATTCTGCGAATCGGTTGTGGGAACGAAAGCGCCGGTTATCGGAAGCATCACATTACTGGCGAGACCACGCGCTTGCAACACCAGGTATGCACTCCGATATGGGAGTGCCTATTGAGTAGCATGATGACGAACTTTTTGGAACATTTTGTGCGCTCGATACCACGGAGAACAGATTCTACCCCGCTTATAACAAACTGATTCAATAATCCGGGTGAATCCGTATCCATTGGCATAACACTGTTACATGCGTTTGCTAAACAGATGAAGTGCCGTATGAACATCCGTTCCAGGTATGGTGGGGTGTTTGAATTCAAACTGATTTGTCAGCAGGTGGCCGATCCGGGGGATGTTCTAACCACAGTCGGAGTTTCTGTTTCCTGGCAGCGATTCCGGCAAGGGACCGGTCTCCCCATATCAGGCGAACCACTTTTACCGTGTGGCGAACAACCACCTCCCATATCCGAATCAGAACGTAATAATAGATCCATAAAGAACCCGGTTTTATAGCATATCGGGCCGTCATCACCTCTTGTGATAAAAAAATCCGTGACCGAATCACCGCCAATTTGCCAATTAGTGATTTTTTATTCAACAGGGCCACCAGCGGTTCGCTGACCGCATCCGCCATCGCCTTTTTTGTAAAGATCTGCTCCAGACCGGTACGCTCCAACTCCACGCGGGTATCCGGCTGCATTTCGGCAAGCACTTCCCGCGGCACGTTGGCCCCCGTCAGTTTACATGCCAAACACAAAGCCAGCCATACCCCTCCTTCCAAACCACAGGCACACACTCGTGCAGTAAAATCATTCCAGTCCAACCGGTCTCCATAGTGTTGAATAGCAACTGTGATATCACAAAATGGGCGCATCCCAAAAGAGAACAGGTGTTGGTATGAGGTATGCAGACAGAGATGTAGCAGTTGATCCTCCGGGCTGAGTACACAGGCCGGCTTTCCGGCAATCACATCCTGTTGAGACCGCTCCCAAAAGGGTTCCGGATCCATAAAATAGTACCGACCGGGACGGGTGATGTTCCAATGGAGTTCAAATACCCCGTATCCCTTTTTCAAAAACGGCTCCAGATGATGGTTATGACGAATCTGTTCCTCGATATACACCGGAGTATCGGGTCGTTACTCCAAATCCATAATAATCTGCATCGCCCTGGGAAGATCCCCGGCACGAAAAAGCAAATCAATATCATTCATCTCCCTCAAGCCGATGCCCCGGTAAGCCTTGTTCGCCAGCCATGCACCTTTCAAAACAATCACTGGAATTTGGTGTTGATCAAGCCGTGTGAGATACTTCTGTAATTCACTGAAACTGCGCAGATTGTTTTTTGCCACCTTGTGTACATATTCGGACATCTTTGAAATTGCGGGTATTGCCGGGCCGTAGTTTTCAGGCTCCCGTTTGTTGCCGGAATCAACCTCTGCATCGGTTCTGCCATTGGCAACGGTAACACAATTCCCAAAACCGGGAATATGTGCTGCAAGACGGTCATACAGCAACGGCACCACCCGATGTTCGCTTGCTATGGCAAACAGCTGCTCCCATCCGGCGGCGTCGAGCCCGGAGAGCTGTTTTGCCGGAAACCGATCCTCCTCACGATGCAGAGAATCAAGTACCAGTTTGTTTATGGGTTCCATGAAATCAGGGTACATTGGTTCTGAAATTTTGACCCCATTCATCGGGTGTAACAAATAGGGTCTTGATCAATCATGGGAATCTGCTATTTTTCTAAACAGTGCTTAAATTCTGGAAAAATAAAGTACCTATGGATACGAATGCCCGACTTGTCCGTACCAATAACGCTTTAACTACTCCCGTTGAAGAGGAATTGGTCATGTTTGATACCGAGGCCGGAAAGTATTACGGACTGAATGAAGTAGCCACCGCAATCTGGAACCGCCTTCAGAATCCACAAACCATCGGATCGTTGATCAATAGCTTGACCGCTGAATTCGAGATCAGCGAGGAGCAGTGCCGAAAAGAGGTTCGCCAGTTTCTTTCGGATATGATCAACCGGGGATTGGTGGAGGAATCATAAATCAATCATCGACCAGGATTGACCAGAAACCCAGTCAGCAATATTTCGTAAAGCTCCCCTTTTACAACCGGTAAACAGACCCTCAGGAAGCAGAATACTGACCGGGTGCATCAGGCATTCCCGGCTGCTGGTCACGGGTCTGTGAAATATCCTCTTCAATGAGAACCGGGGTTTTCCAGATCTGCTTTATAGTCCGCGTTGTTCCTGTTTTATGATCATCCGTTTGTTGCCGTTTTTGGGTTACTTCTGATTTGTCTCTCATTTTTCCATTTTTTTTAGGGTTGTATCTATTGTGATTTCTCAATTTGCACACCGGAGCCGACATTCCCCCAAAACAGATTCTTACCGTTGATATTCGGTCAGTCGTTCCGTCTTTTTATTTAACCAG
>SLLW01000349.1 GCA_007133875.1 Balneolales bacterium
CATGTCGATTTTGGCGGGATTGTCCCGGAACTGGCGTCACGCGCCCACGAGCGGGTGATCTGGGATACGGTCGCAGAGGCAATGTCACGGGCCGGAATTACCCGGGACCAGGTTGATGCCATCGCCGTCACCGAAGGGCCGGGGCTGATGGGGTCGCTGCTTGTCGGACTCTGTTTTGCCAAAGGCCTGGCCATCCAGTGGAACAAACCCGTGGTCGGTGTCAACCATATTGACGCGCATATCTACGCCACCTTTATTGATGAAAAACCGGAGCTGCCGTTTGTCAGCCTGGTGGTTTCCGGCGGACACACCCAGATTTTTCACGTTCCGAAACCGCTGCACCATATCATCATGGGACAGACCCGCGATGACGCCGCCGGAGAAGCGTTTGACAAGATCGGAAAACTGCTGGGGCTGGATTATCCGGCCGGGCCTCAGATCGACCGGCTTGCGAGACAGGGAAATCCTGCTTTTTACGATTTCCCGCGGGCGATGATGAAAAAAGGGCTGGATTTCAGTTTCTCAGGGCTGAAAACCTCCGTGCTCTACTATGTTCAAAAAATTCCAGAAGCAGAACGGGCCCGGTTCCTGGAAACACATCTGGATGATCTGTGTGCCAGCATCTCCGCGGCCATTACCGACGTGCTGATTCACAAGCTGCGGCAGGCCATCCGCAAAACCGGGGTGAAAAGTGCCATCATCGCCGGAGGCGTCTCTGCCAATTCCATGCTGCGTGAGAAAGCACGGAAAATGGCGGATGACGAGGGGGTATCGCTGCACATTCCCGACCTGAAATACTGCACCGACAATGCCGCCATGATTGCGGTTACCGGCTGGTTCAAAGCACGCGAAAACCTCTTTGATGACCTGCATTTGAAACCCTATGCGCGTCACCAGTGGGAGAAGATGCCCGCCGCTGCTCACTGATACTTTTTGCACGCCTCCACGGCAAGACGGTCCACACGGTTGTTGCGCTCGTCATCAGCATGGCCTTTCACCTTCACCCACTCCACATCGTGCGGTTTCATCGCCCGGATGAGCTGCTCCCAAAGCTCCCGGTTCTCCACCGGTTTCTTATCCGCTTTCTTCCATCCTCTCCTCAGCCAGTTATCGACCCATCCCTGGGTAAAAGCGTTTATGATTAACGCACTGTCGCTGTGAATTGCCACCCGGCACGGTTTCTTAAGCGATTCAAGTGCACGGATGACAGCGGTAAGCTCCATTCGGTTATTGGTAGTGTGCGTTTCTCCGCCACTGAGAGTTTTTTCTTTGCCATTCCACTGAAGCAGTACCCCCCAGCCGCCCGGCCCGGGATTTCCACTGCAGGCACCATCGGTGTAAACGGTTATTTGAGGTTTCGATCGGAGCATGGAAGCGGAGTTACGATTGCGAGGGTTGGAGATACCGATCGGTGATGGGAGAGAGTAATTTGACCAGGTGATCGGTGTTACGGGTGATCTGGTAGTCCCAGGCATCACCGGAAGCGGCGTCATACACGGAAAGTCCGCGGCTGGCATTGATGAGCGGAATACCACTGTGCCCGGCCAGTTTTTCCGAAAGTTCCTCAATGGATCCGCCCTGTGCGCCGATTCCGGGAATCAGCAACGGGCTTTCGGGGTAGGCGCGTAGTACCCGTTCGTATATCTGGTTTTGGGTGGCTCCGATTACCATCCCCAGGGTACCGGGATGTGATGCGGAGAGGATACGAAGCCGGCCGGCCAGGTGTTCGCTCAACGTGGGCGCGTCCTCGAAAGGGCGTGTCATGAAATCTGATGCACCGGAGTTGGAGGTGAGCGTCAATGCATATACGGCCCGGTCATCATCCTGTAAAAACGGTTCCAGTGTCTCCAGGCCCATAAATGGCGAGAGGGTGACCGCATCAAAGCCGAGGCGGTCAAAATAGGCTGTCTTGTAGCGGGCGTTGGTATGCGGAACATCACCCCGCTTGGCATCGGCGATGATAATTTTCCCGGAGGGGATGGCATCAAGAACTTCATTGAGGATATGGTATGCATCTGCCCCAAGTGCTTCAAAGTAGGCCAGATTGATTTTGTAGGCAGCCACCCCGGTTTTGGTCTGTTCAATGACCCTGCGGCAAAACGCAATCACCATATCGTACTCCGATTGCGAACGTGCCTGAATTTCTGGAGGGAAATTCTCCGGGATCGGATCTATGCCTGCACAAAGCACGGATTGTGAGCTCCTGATGGAACTCATGATTTTTTCAGGATAGGTCATAGTTCAGTCTATAATTAAAAGAATAAAGCCGGTATTAAAGAATGTAGCCGGGAAAATACAACAATCCCGGTAAAAGACGCGTAATGTTGGTAAAAAAGGGCACATTTTTACCGGAATCGGCCTATCTTTGGACACCATTGCGGGAGTTCACTCATCTAAGGGCAATTGCTGCTGAGACCTTCTGTTTTGAATGTTCACGTTTTGCACTGCCTGACTCCTGATCTTTGCGATTATTTCAATACTCGTAATCCCCGAAAAGGGCCTTCAATGAACGTAGTGGATATCATATTGCAGTTGCCGATATCACAAATTTGTATTTATGAATACCGAAGAATGGTTTGAAACCTGGTTTGACAGTCCGCTTTACGAAAAGCTGTATGCGTACCGGGATGAAACGGAGGCGGCCCGGCTGATTGCCTGGATTGCAGAAAACTTTCCGCCGCAGGAATTTCCTGATGCCCTGGATATGGGATGTGGACGGGGGCGTCATTCGGTGCTGCTCGCGGGGCAGGGATATCGTGTCACCGGAGTGGACCTCTCCCGGCAGGCCATCACAAAAGCGCGTCAAAAAATTCTGGATGCCGGACTCTCTAATTTGTTTTTTCAAACCGGTGATATGCTGACGTTCCGAAGCGGACCGTTTGATCTCGTTTGTAACCTCTTTACCAGTTTCGGCTATTTTGATGATGATGCCGATAACATCTCGGCCATTCGAAACATGATCTCCAACCTGAGGCACGGAGGGTTTCTAGTAATGGATTATCTCAATCCCGGATATATCCAAAATAACCTGATCCGGGAAGAGAAAAAAAAGGTCGGAGAGCTGACCTGTGAAATTACACGGAAAGTGGAAGGGGATATGGTGATAAAAACGATCACTTTTCGTGACCAACCGGG
>SLLW01000218.1 GCA_007133875.1 Balneolales bacterium
ACCATCGCGGGTCGTTACCTTTTCACCATCACTTTTTTGGGTTTGTTTTCCGGTGGAACCGTGCTGATTTTCTTCGGCTTTTTTTCGACTTTCCAGGCCGTTCTGCCCGCCAATACTGCCTGCTACCGTAGTTTTTGCCGGAGCTTTCGGTTTTTTTCCAACCAGTTTGAGGATTTCATCACCAAGAACCTCTTCTTTCTCAAGAAGCAACTCTGCAAGCCGGTCAAAGGCTTTTTTGTGTTTCTTCAGAACGGATTCTGCCCGGTTGTAAGCTTCCTCGAGAATATCATTGACGGCTTTATCCGCTTCACGAGCGGTTTCATCACTGTATTCTCGCTGGGAACCCATCTGTTCACCCAGGAATACCTCTTCCCGTTGTCCGCCAAGTGCGGTATAACGGAATGTATTACTCATTCCCCAGTCGAGGACCATTTTCCTTGCCAGTTTGGTGACCTGCTTGAGGTCATTCTCGGCTCCGCTGGTGGCTGTATCAAAAATCATACGTTCGGCAGCGCGGCCTCCCATTATGACGGCCAGCCTGTCGAGCAGGTGTTCTTTGCGATACAGGTATTGATCGCGTTCAGGAAGCTGCTGGGTGACCCCCATGGCCTGTCCTCTGGGTATGATGGTGACTTTGTGTACCGGGTCGGTGTTATCGAGGGCCGCAGCCACGATGGCGTGTCCTGCTTCGTGATAGGCAAGCAGGCGCCGCTCTTCGTCATCCAGAACAACACCGCGGCGTTCAAGTCCCATGATAATTTTGTCCCGGGCCATGTCGATATCGCGCTGTGATATTTTGTCGCGATCTTCACGGGCGGTCATCATTGCCGCTTCATTGAGCAGGTTTTCCAGATCGGCACCGCTGAAACCGGGTGTTCCCCGGGAGACACTCTCAAAATCGACATCATCGGCCATGGGTTTGCCTTTAGCATGGATATCGAGAATTTTTACCCGGTCTTCCTGTGAAGGAAGTCCTACTTCTACCCTGCGGTTGAAGCGGCCGGGACGAAGCAGCGCTTTATCCAGAATATCGGGCCGGTTGGTGGCGGCCATCACAATGACACTTTCGTTGGTTTCAAATCCGTCCATTTCAGAGAGCAACTGATTCAATGTCTGCTCCCGCTCATCATGCCCCCCGCCAAGGCCGGCTCCGCGCCGTCGTCCAATGGAGTCCAATTCATCGATAAAAATGATTGCCGGTGAAGCTTCCTTGGCATTTTTGAACATTTCCCGGACCCGTTTGGCACCTACGCCGACCAGCATCTCCATGAAGTCAGAACCGGTAATACTGTAAAACGGTACCCCGGCCTCTCCGGCAACAGCCCGGGCCATCAGGGTCTTACCGGTACCCGGAGCGCCGTAAAGCAGTACCCCCTTGGGAACTTTCACTCCCAACTTTTCGAATTTAGCGGGATTTTTGAGATATGATACAATCTCCTGAAGCTCCCGTTTGGCTTCATCGCCACCGGCGACATCCTCAAAAGTTGTGCGTTTCCCCTCACCGGGCTTATGCAGCTTGGCCTGGCTTTTGCCGATGGAAAACATCCCCTGTCCCTGAGAGTTCATTCTCCGGTACCATGTGATGGCGATGATCAGGATCAGCAGAAACGGCAGGGTCATAAAGAGAAAGTACAACCAGCTGTTGTCCCGTTCCGGTATGGTGGTTACCTCCACATTACTCTCTTCGAGCATGGACATAAGCTGATCGTCCCCGAAAGAGGGAAGATAGGTCAGGAACTCGGTATAAGAGATGGTATCCCCCTCGGCATTCCTGCGTTGGGCAGGTTCTTTAAGTTGCCCCTCCACCCGATCTCCCTGGACCGTGACCTCCTTAACATTATTCTCCTTCAACTCGGTCCGGAACTGACTGTACTGAATCTGATCGGGTGAAAACTGTCCGCCATAATAAGAGTAGAGAATCCAAACTCCGAGAATGGCGGCAATCAGAAAATAAAACATCATGATCCGGGATGGACCAGGTGCCTGGCTGGAAGCCGACGGATCAGGTTTTTTGGGATGGGGTGCTTTTTTATTCTGGCTTTCTGACACGAAAATCTGGGTTTAATAAAAAAATTGATTTAGCCTTGAAATATACACAGAGTCGGATTTAAAATATATCCCTATTTGATGATACCGGGCATTTGCTCCGCTTTGCCGTTCGGTCACCGAATGCAGGAATACACCAACTTATACAAGTAACATGAATCTCTAACGATAGGTTTCAGAATAATATTGAGAAATACCGGGTGTTATTTGAATTCGGGAATTCGTAGATTTAAGCTCTATAGCCAGAGTGGCGGAACTGGTAGACGCGCACGACTCAAACTCGTGTGGCTTCGGCCGTGTGGGTTCGAGTCCCACCTCTGGTACATAAAGCCTTGTGAGTATTTTACTTACAAGGCTTTATTTATGCTTTTGTCCTCCGGTGTATTACCTGATGGATTATGCAACCAGGATAATTTTCAGGCGTTTAATGATTACGGTCAGGATTCACGCCCGTAATCATCCTGAACCCGGATGATATCAGCTTCATCGGAAGGGTTATCGGCATCGGTATGGCGCCAAATTTCGGCAATAACCCCCCATTCATCCGCTCCGACCAGCCGGTGCCGCTCTCCTTGTTCCAGTTCCAGTACCGTACCGGGACCTACCGGTCTGGCGGGCTGCTCGTCATTCGTTTTGCTTGTGGCCACTGCAGCACTTCCGCCGATAACCTTCCAGATTTCCGATCTGCGGTTGTGATATTGCCAGGAGAGTCTTTTGTGTGGTGCGACCAACAGAATTTTGGGGCTTAGCTTATTAAAACCTTTAAAATCTTCCAGACTCAAATGAGGAAAAAATGTTTTAATAAATTGCTCTGCCTGGGACTCATCAATAACAAAATATCCGCCCCAGGGCCGGGAGAAATCAAAGGAGGCAACGTTCAGCCCCAGCTCTTGTAAATACGTCTGGATCTCTTCAAATATCTGCTCTTTCGATAGTTCGTTAGTAAATCTTAGTATCTTTTCCGACATGTCATTATCCCTTTATTTTCTATTGTAATTAGCACCGCATCACTTCTGTATTTTTGAAAGCAGTTCGTCTGTTTTTTGCTGCATCAGATCCCGGTCACCCCGGGATTCGACATTCAGACGTAACAGTGGTTCGGTATTGGACAGACGCAAACTAAATCGCCAGGTATCAAATTCAACGGTGAGGCCGTCCGGATAACTCACCTTTCCACCCAGTTGCTCGTATTCATCGGCAATACGGTTGACAAGTTTCACAGGATCGCCTTCTATCCGTGTATTGAACTCTCCGCTGACCGGGTACCGTTCGAATGCTTCATCAACCAGTTCCGACATGCGTTTGTCCGTTTGGCTCAGTAATTCAAGCAGTAACAGGAATGGGAGAATACCGGAGTCGCAATACCAGAAATCCTTGAAATAATGGTGGGCGGACATCTCACCGGCATAGACGGCGTCATCTTCCCTCATTTTAGCCTTGATATAGGCGTGTCCGGTTTTGCTTAGTACCGGTTCACCGCCATACTTATTGACAATTTCGATGGTATGCCAGGTCAGACGGGGATCATGAACGATTCGGGCACCGGGATACTTTTCCAGAATCTGCTTTGCCATGAGTCCGACAATATAGTATCCCTCAATAAACCGGCCGTTTTCATCAAAAAAGAAACAGCGGTCAAAGTCGCCGTCGAAAGCTACCCCGAGATCGGCATTTTTTTCCAGAACCGCACCGGCGGTATCCTCTCTGCACTCCGGCAGCAGCGGATTTGGTACACCGTTCGGGAAGTTGCCATCCGGTTCTCCGAACATGGGGTAGAGTGTACATGGAAGTTTCGACGAGAGTTTGTTTATCAGCGGACCTGCAGCACCGTTTCCAGAGTTAACGACTACATTCAGATCCGGCCGAATATCACTGGTGAGCGTATTTGTCACATAGGTGATGAATTCGTCAGAAATATCCCGTTTTTCATAGTCTCCGCACCGTGTTTCTCCCTCGCCGTCTATGTGCGCAAAAGGGCCGTTATCTGCGACGAGCTGTTTGATGTCATTGAGGCCGGTCTCCCCTCCGACAGGCCGGGCTCCACGGGTAACCATCTTACATCCGTTGTACTCTTTGGGATTATGGCTGGCGGTGATCATCATTCCGCCGTCGGTTTCATATTTTCCGGTGGCATAGTAGACCATTTCCGATCCGCACAGTCCCAGATCAATGACATCAGCTCCGGAGTCCCTCAAACCATTAGACAGTGCCTCTGCAAGTTCCTCGCTGGAAAGCCGTGAATCGTAACCGATAACAACCTGTTTTGGGGAAAACCTCGTTGCGAAGGCCTTTCCAAGAGCATACATGAACAAAGTATTGATCTGATCGGGATAAATCCCGCGAATATCATACGCTTTGAAAGCGGAGGTGTCGATTGTCATAATCTACATTGATAAAAAAAGTCATTTCATAGAAACAGGGTCCGGACTTCCTTTTGAATTTACACGATTGATGCTATTCGAGCAATTTGAATTTCCCCGGTCTCAGTTTGTGCCGTATGTTCGTGCGAAAGTATCGGATGCCGGCCGATGCTGTTTCATCAGCAATTTCGGCAATGGAGCAAAGGAAGTGTAGAGCGGCAGGGTTGCCACACCCAAAGCGGCAGCATCGATTCCTGCCGAGGCGATTTGAAATTCCGGTCGGGTTGTTTTACGGTCGATGCGGTGCGGCGGAAGCGAGTTTTCCAGTTTTTCCAGCAGCGATTTTAACATGGAATCCGGCAGGCGTCCGCCGAAGAAAATCACTTCCGGATCGATCAGGTATTCAATGGCGAGAATCAGAGGTGTCAGAAAATGAACACCGGTATCCAGCCATTCCAGCAGTACAGGGTTTTTGTTATCGAAGTAGGTATCGAGTTCACTGAGGGTGGTAAACGGGTAGCCGGCTTTGCGCATCTTCTTTTGAAGCATGGGCATGTTAAAAAAGCCTCCGAGATGATTGTGTTCATAGGAGTTTTTGTCATCCATGAAAATCGGAGTCGGAAAATACCCCAATTCACCGGCATTACCGGTGTGACCAGGGTACAGCTGTCCGTTGATCACCAATCCTCCACCCAGTCCGGCACCGAAATACGTGTAGAAAAATGAGCGGATATGTTTGGCGCGGCCATACCAATGTTCTCCCATGGCAGCGGCTGAAGCATTATTTTCAAGAACTACGGGTAACCCAAGTCGTTCCTCGAGCTGCTTTACTACCGGAACATTTTCCCAGCCCGGCAATGCCTCCGGATTGGCGAGATTCACAAATGCACTACCTTTTGATGATGCCATCGGGCCGGGCAGTACCACTCCTACGCCCCATATCCGTTCCCGTTCCACACCTTCGGCATCAATAAGTTCGTTTGCCGTTGTACACATCCGGTCAATGGCCTCTTCCGGTGAGGGGAAGTCAAGATCGATATTGGTTCGTTGACAAATCTGACCATTCAGGTTCAGCATGACGGCCGTCATGTGATCCCGGTCGAAATCGATTCCGATGGAATAGGCGGCACTCTCATTGAGTTTGAGCATGATAGAGGGAGCGCCCCGGCCATCCTGACATCGTGAATCCTCAAGTACCAGATCAGCAGCCATCAGTTTTTTTGTGATATTGGTTACCGTTTGTGCGGTAAGCTGTGTGCGGCGAGCAATATCTACTCTTGAAAGCGGCCCGTATAACCGGATAGTTTCCAGGACAATTCGGTTATTAAACGAATTGGCATACTGTAAGTTTGTACCAACCAACATGCTATTATACCTTAGAAAGATAAAATTACCGCCACTTTTAAGCCCTGAGGAAACGAAACGATTAACCGATTACTTAACAGAAGCCTTTGTGCCGGTACTATTTGTCATTAAATTTGTGTTGAAGTATATACAGCTGCATAGCGATCGTAACATGCGTAAAGAAATAAAAGGGATACGGAGTTTACCCGGCTCCGTATCCTGAGAATCATACAATCTGCATACCGTATATGCGACCCGTCAGGTCTGCACTGAAAAGGTTTACACCTTAATACGATAATATACTAAAATCAACAGAGAGAAATATTACAGAGATCATAACCTGTTTTCGTCATCACCCTTCATACCTTCCTCTTCCCGGCGCTCTTCCAGTTCGGTTGTGATCTTGAGCATCGTATTCTCATCCAGTTTGTAGAAATAGATGAATGCACCGGAGATAAACGCACCTGCCGCCGGAATAAAACTCATCAGGGTACGAATACCCGTAAGTGCAACATCGGTTTGTGCGACACCAGCCTGATAGCCAAATACGGCGAGCATGTATCCTACCAGAGCCGATCCGAGTGTCCAGCCGAATTTCTGCGAAGTGGTATAAGACGAGAAAATAAGGCCAGTTGCCCTTCGCCCCTGCTTCCATTCGTTGTAGTCGGCCGCATCGGCATACATGGAGATCAGAAGCGGCAGAATGAGTCCGGCATTAAAGCTGATAACCACCTGAAAAGTAAACATAAGCCAGATCTGCTCTGCTCCCAGGAAGAAAAAGAAGATACTGGCGATGGTGGCGATCATCATGGATGTGATATAGGCGAATCGTTTTCCAATCCAGGAGGCAAAGATGGCTGCGAACAGGACCCCGAACAGGTTGGAAGCCTGACCGATCACCATAAAGAACGAACTGAATGGATAGGCCATATCAATGAATGCAAGCTGGATTACCCCTTCGGTCTCTACATAATATCGGAAATAGTAGATAATGGTACCGTCACGGACCGCATTAAAAATCAGCGTAAATATGCCGGCCCCCACCAGCAGCCACCACTGTCTGTTTGCAACAAGATCTTTCAGGTCGTCTTTTAACGAGGTTTTTTGGGTCTTCAGCGGCAACACACGCTCTTTGGTGTTGAAAAACGTAAAAAACACCATCAAAACGAACATGATCCCGACGACAGTCATAGCCATTTGCCAGCCGAAGGCCTCAGTACCGGGACCACTTTCCAGGGCTGCGAAATAGATAGCGAGCGGTTCAACTATGGCAACAATCACCAGACTTCCGGCAAATGCGAAGATAAAGCGGTAACTGCCCAGTTTGGTCCGTTCTTTCGGGTTCGGAGACATAACTCCGAGCAGCGCACCATAAGGCACATTAACTACGGTATAGGCCATCATCATCATCAGGTAGGTGATGTAGGCATAGACCAGCTTTCCAGTGTATCCAAAATCGGGCGTTGTAAAAGTGAGTACCCCGATGATGGCAAACGGAATAGCAAACCAGAGCAAATACGGTCGGAATTTCCCGTATTTGGTGCTTGTCCGGTCGGCAATCACCCCCATAAGGGGATCATTCGCCGTGTCCCAGATTCGGGTGACCAGTAACAGGGTACCTGCCGCAGCTGCTGTAATACCAAAGATGTCGGTATAGAAATAGACCAGGTACATGGTGAAAATTTTCCAGTACATGGAACAGGCAGCATCACCCACGCCATAGCCGATTTTTTCTCTAAGTTTTAGTCTGTGTGTTTTAGGATCCATGATTTAGAATTAGAGCTTTATTTGACCAGCATCATCTGCCGGGTTTTTATGAAATTGCCGGACTCCATCCGGTACATGTAAACGCCCGATGAGAATCGGGATGCATCAAAAACAACTTCATGACTTCCGGACGGCATCTGCCCATCTGCCAACACCGCGACTTTGCGGCCGAGTAGATCGTAGACGGTCAAACGGACATGGTTGGCCATCGGAAGGTCGTATCGAATTACGGTCGCCGGATTGAACGGATTTGGATAATTCTGGCTTAACGCAAAGCGATCCGGTGTATCACCATTCTCATCAGAAACAGAGAGCGTCTGCCCATCTCCTCTTACCGCGAGGAAATCGACATCTGCACTCCTGCCATCGGCATTTATAATAATAGTATTGCTACCGGTTCTCAACCGGACATCCGGAATATCCCTGTAGTACCAGGCACCACCGGTTCCTGTCAGTGTTGCCAGGTGCTCGGTAGCCGGGGGTAAACGAAGTCTGATATCCGCCGGTTGATCACCGGAAAGACGATATCCAATCCGGATCTCATAGTTTTTGGTCTCGCCGACGGTTATATCATCCCAGCGGATAGAACCTTCCGGGCCCAGTCGGACAAAGGTTTCCTCCCGTGCATCATCATCGTGGAGCTGTTCGGCTCCGTTGCCGGGTGTGGCAAGTGACACATCATACCAGACGGTCGCCGGCACTTCGGTCACCGTAATGGTTACCGGGTTCGCTTGAATCTCAAAGTCGGGATCCGTTGCAACAGCGCTGATCTTATACGTGCCGGGCTCTCCGGATTCCCAGAAGGTGTCGAACGGACCATCTGTTACGATTTCATATGGATCGCCATTGATAACAAACCGAACATCTGTCAGCTCTGCACTTCCCTCCTGCACCTCAGCGATGAACCGAACCGGTGTTCCGGTTTCCGTTTCTGCTCCGGCAACCGGCCTTAGTAACCGGACTCTTGGCGGTTGTTTTACCGACACAGTTCCATACACCTCAACCTCCTGTAGTGCAACCGGATTATCATCCTCACTTCGTAAAATATGGAGACGTACGAACCTGGCATTTTCCGGTCCGTCCAAAAATATTTCATCAACAGAACCCTCGCCGGACCTTTCCTCGTGCACCGTTCTCCAGGTCACACCGTCATATGAAAACCGGACATCATACTCTTGTGCATAATCATCCCCCCAGGCCAGAACGATTCGTTCGATTTCAAAAGACGTATCCAGGTCTGCATCAATCCATTCGTCCGTGTCGCTTTCACTTCTCCAGTAGGTCTCAGGGTCTCCGTCGGTGATGTTGGATGGGAGATGGTGGCCGGTATGGGAGGATGCCCGGACCTGTGTTCCGGTGGCACGGTTGAATTTTTCGGGCGGCACCACAAAAACCGTGACCCTGGCGGTGTCGGCCTCGCTGCCGGAACGGGCAATCAGTATAAAATCTGTGGTATCGGATGGCTCCACGTGCCGGGTTCCGGAGTGTGACACCTCCTGCCCGTCGAGTGTTACGGTTTCTGCACCGGTTGCCGACCATTCGATTTCGGCGGATGTACCCTGCAGCATCTGTACCGGATGGGCCGATATCCGGGCCCGGAGGCGTGCTTCCGACTGTTGATAGATGGCATCCATCGCACCGGCTACATAAACCAGCGGGGCATTCCAGTTGATCGCCACTTCGTTGGTGGAGTAGCTGCACCAGTCATCCAGCCACGCTTTTGCCGGCAAACTGGAGGGATAGTTACCAGCCCCGCAATCATCCATGTTGTTGGGATTGGGCCCGCCTACGACAAATCCGGGAACCGGGTCGGCCACACCGTCGGCGGCAGACTGCCGGTGGTGCGGATCCATCGGTGCTTGGCTGCCGATTCCGGTTACAAAAGAGTATCCGGTTGGATTCCGTCCGAGCACATAATCAAAATTGGCCTGGGCGGCATCGCGGAAGGCATTATTTCCGGTAAGGCGATACCCCTGGAGCAGCATCAGCGAGTGGTTCAGGGCTATGCCATTGCTTCCCCAGTTGAAGTCGCTGCCACCGCGCGATCCCATACTCATCAAATACGCAGAGTTGTTGTGGTCATCGAGCAACTGATCGGCCTGATGCAGGATTCGTTCCTCAATGTGCTCAATGTCGGCGACAGATGTGAGATGGTCGCGATGGTGTGCCAGGGATATCCACGCAAGAGGGCGCACCTGCGGCCATGACGGTATGGTGATAAGTGACATGCTGCCCAGGTCACGGGTATGCCAGTATGCATCGTTGCCGGTAGCGATATAGAGCTCGGTTGCGGCCCAGTCAAACTCATCTTCGACATTGGTATCGCCGTATTCGCCGGTTTGAATATTGGGCGAATAGATTTGATTCATCTGATTTTGCCGGTAATGCTGTGCCGGATTCGTTTCCGCCCACTGCCAGGCTTTTTTAGCGGCTTCCAGTGCCTGGTCCGCAAAATCGCGGTCATACGGCTTGTAGGTCCGGTAGGCGGTGGCCATCACCGCGGCGAAGTTGAGGGCGGCTGCGGTCGATTTCTGTACAGCGTAGCGGGTACTGTGATCCTGATGAGGCATTATGGTACCCGAAAAATTGGCGGATGTGAGTTTGTGGTAGACCCCGCCGTCATGCGGATCCTGCATGGTCATCATCCAGTCCAGATTCCAGCGCGCCTCCTGCAGCAGATCCGGCACCTCCGATCCGCTTTCGGGGATGGCAACGTCCAGATCTTCGTAATAGTTGGGGAAATGCTCCCATGCGGCCAGCAAGGTGTAGGTACTGATACCCGAATTGACGATATATTTGTTATAGTCGCCGGCATCATACCATCCCTTCGGGGACGGGAAGACATACCCCTCCGGCCGGAATTCCGTGGCAGCCGATGCGTGAATGACCGCCTGCTGATCAGGGTGGCCCATCGGACGGGCCCAGGGACCGGCATACGACTCCTCAAGTTCCATGGATGCCCGGTTGAAGTAGAAAGCTTTGAGCGATGCCTGTGCAACCTTTTGCCAGGCATGTTCTTCGATGTCAAAAGGATGGGAAGAGCCGAGGTCGGGATGAGTGATTCGGTAGGTCCCCGGTTCTGAAACAGCACTGAACAGACCCAGCCGGATGGTCTCACCGGAGTGTTCCCAATCCATTTCTACGCCGCTAAGGGAACCGGTATAGACCGTATCACCGGTCGCATTATCCCGTACATAAAACGATGTGGTCGACAAATCCTGTCCATTCACCGGAAAAACGGCGATTTTCTGCGCATTGGGATGATATCCCGCCTGATTGACCTTCACCGTTCCACCTGCCACTGAGTCCGGTACAACAACATATAAAAATAACAGTATGAAAATACCTGTAGTGACAAGTCCGGGTCGAGTTGGTAAACGGTTGGCCATATTTTTAGTCATGAGCTTTGTAATAGTCGAAAGTTTCGGTACCGGGATTCACGATATGTACGCCATGCGTAAGACTCATTTTACAAAAAGCATCTGGCGGGTCTGGTTAAAATTGCCGGACTCCAATCGGTAGATATACAATCCGGATGAGAGATGGGATGCATCAAAATTCGCCTGGTGCCTTCCTGCCGACATCGGTTGGTCAACCAATACAGCAACCTGCCGGCCAAGCAGGTCGTAGACAGTCAGGCGCACGTGATTATCTGCCGGGAGATCATAACGGATGGTTGTAGAGGGGTTGAACGGGTTTGGATAGTTCTGACTCAGAGCATAGTGATCCGGCCGGTCCGGGTGTAATCCGGCGGACGTAATGTACTGTCCTTCCCCCCGCACCGCGATGTGGTCAATATCGACACTTCGGCCGGTGGCATCCAGTAACAGAGTATTCGATCCACGGGTCAGGTTGAAATCCGTAACATCATTGTAAGACCAATATCCATCGGTTCCCTCCAGGGTGACACCCCGGTTGACAATCGGAGGCATACGCAGCAACATGTCTGCAGATTCGTCTCCATCAAGCCGGTAGACAATACGTATATCATAACTTCCTGACTGTCCGACTGTTACATCATTCCATCTGATACGTCCTTCAGCATCGGTACGAACAAACGAACCTTCGAAGGCATCCTCATCGGTGAGCAGTTCCGCCCCATTCAATATCTCTGCAAGTGCAACATCGTAAGGTGTTGTTTCCGGAGGATCCTGAACCGTAATCGTAACAGGCGCCGCATGTACTTCAAAATCGGAGTCGGTAAATACCACAGAGATCTCAAACTCACCGGTCTCATCAACGGTCCACTCGTAGCGATAGGGTTCTTCTACCAGTTCCACTTGCTGATCGCCATTGATGAAAAACCGCACATGTTCCGGGGTGCCGGTCCCTGGCTCTACATCTGCTTCCAGAATCAGCTGCTCTCCGGCGTCAAACCGCCGGCCATCGGCGGGACTGATGAGGGATATTTGCGGGGGCTGCCGGTCCGCCTTCAAGCCATAAACCTCAAATTCATAAATGGAAAATCCCCACTCTGTAGCACGCTCATGACCGTACATACGCACAAAACG
>SLLW01000075.1 GCA_007133875.1 Balneolales bacterium
AGAAGATCGCCGTTGATTCCTTCTGCCGTGACCGGCCCGCCGCTTGTGATCAGCGAGGTATGATACAGATTACCGGATGCCGTAACAGGTCCGCCACTGGTTCGGGCCTGGACTTCGGTCTCATCCGGGACGAGAATCCGGTACGAAATGGTTGCTGCCGGTCGGGTTCTGAAAAATCCTCTGCTTTTGGTCACTTCCGATGTAACCGTGATCCGGTCGTTTCGTTCGTTAATGGTTACTTTCACAGGTGCCTCTTCTCCCAACTCGAAATATTGTCCGTTATGCCGCACGTACACATCGATACAGACCATATCCCGGTCATGAGTCACTATGGTAATGGCTCCACCGGAAGTATTCGCTTCCAGGTGAACCGGCAAATCCACGGGAATGGTTTCCGAAAGCCATACCGGCTTTTCATTCAGATCCTGGCCCATGTTGTTCATGGCAAAAACCTGATTCATATCCAGTCCGGATACCCATCGATATAAAAAAAACAGGGCTAACAGCCCGATTAGCAGCCATCCTTTCCCTTTCATAACGTGCTCCGTAAAATGTGATAGATTGTACCCATGATATTATGAAGCTGTTTAATAATAACGCCATGGTATTGGATATACGGTATATATTTTAAAAAGTTTAACGGATCGGCCGGTTGCATTGCGGCATGATGAACTGATGTCGGGGACGGTTTGTTTTATGGGTATTAATTATTGTGAATATGTCATGCAGCACCCATTCTGTTTCCAGATTCCCATGAAGATTTCTGTTTCTTACCTGAACCGGATGGTCCATGTCCCCCGGTATTTCTGCCGCTGTTCCATACCTGTTTTAGCGGCCCTCATTGTTGTCAGCGGCGTTCTCTTTACGCCACAACACATCGCAACGGCACAGGATAACCAGCTGGACACCCTGCGTTATGACCTCACGGAGATTGAAATTCAGGCAGCCCGCGATACCGAAACCGAAGCAAGCGCTCCGTTTTCCATATCCGTCGCCAACCGGACGATCGAAGAGCAAGCCATCGAGCCCGCATTCAGTTTTGATCAAATTGCATCCGGCGTGCCGGGCCTGTGGGTGAATAATCGCCAGAATTACGCGTTAGGCGAACGGGTTTCCATCCGCGGAATGGGGTGGCGGACCGCTTTCGGGGTGCGCGGGATTTTTGTGATGCTGGATGATGTGCCGCTCACGGTGCCCGACGGCCAGACCGTGATGGATATCCTTGATCCGGCAATGGTGCGTCAGATGGAGGTGGTGCGCGGACCGAGTTCTTCGTTCTGGGGCAATGCCAGCGGCGGGACCCTCTTCCTCTCCACGCGTCCGGCTTCTTATGAGCCATCCCTCCGTACCCGGTTCTACACCGGAGCGTTCAACACCTACAGCGCACAAGCCCGCGGGTCCTGGCGGGATGGACCCCGCGGCTATCACATGAACGCCTCGTACCTGAGCCGCGACGGTTATCGCAACCACAGCCAGCATCAGGCATTCCGGTTTACCGGTCACATGGACTGGGAGATCAACAGCCGCAGCAATCTGCTGGTGAGCGGGGCATTTGTGGATGCTCCCGATACCCGTCATCCCGGATCACTGACACAAACCGATCTGGAGGCCGACCGGCGTCAGGCCGCCGCGATCTTTGAGAACGCCTCGGCTGGCAAGAGCTGGCGGCAGAGTCAGATCGGGCTGACCCTCCGCTCCGAAACCGGCCTGGGACACTGGCAGGGAACCGTTTACGGAATCACCCGCTCACTTCACAACCCGCTCCCCTTTGCCGATATAGAAGTGGATCGAAATGCCGGTGGTGCCCGCATTGCCCTGCGCAACGACGAACATATTCTCTCCTGGGGGATCGGTGCCGATGCCGCGGTACAGTCCGACGACCGGAGAAATTTCGACTATCTGGAGGAGACCTATCAGCGCGGTGAGATCGCCATTGACCAGCAGGAGACGGTCATAAACACCGCGCTATTTGGACGGGTTGGCACAAACTGGGACCGGTTCAACCTCTCCGGCGGGCTCCGGGCGGATATGATTCGATTTGAGAACGATGACCGGCTGATGTCAGGCGGCGAAGATCAGTCGGGCGACCGCACATTTCTGTCGCTGAGCCCCCATATCGGGGCATCGTATCAGACCCGGCTCGGATTGGCATACGTCAATTTCGGCACCTCCTTTGAGACACCAACCACCACGGAACTGGTCAACCGGCCCGACATGACCGGCGGTTTCAATCCCGAAATCGATCCGGAGCGTTCCCGCGGTGTGGAAGCCGGTTTTCGCGGCGGCTGGCCTGACCTGAGCCTGCGGTACGATGTAGCGGTTTTCCGGTTGCATGTGCGGGATCAGCTGATCAGTTTCCGCACCGAAGAGGGCGGGGACCGGGATTTTTATCGCAATGCCGGATCCACGCGTCACGACGGCCTGGAAATTGCCCTCCGATGGCGGCCGGAGCGATGGATGGAACTGACCGCCAACTACAACTGGAGTTATTTCACCTTTCGCGAATCGGTTGAGACCGATCAAATCACCTTCACCAGTGGTAATCGGCTTCCCGGCATCCCCGAACACCGGCTGATGTCGGAGCTGACAGTGATGCCCGGTCTGTATCGCATCAATGTCACCATGGAGCTCCTCGACAGCTACTATGTTGACAACGCCAATACCGCCACCAATCCGGGATATGAGGTGTTTCATCTGCGGTTGGGACACAGCGGATTGGGGATCGGTGACCATGTCACGGCTATGCCGTTCATAAAAATCAATAATATCTTTGATGCCGCCTACAACAGCTCGGTGAGCATCAACGCCAACTTCGGCCGCTATTACGAGCCGGCACCCGGCAGAGCACTCTACGCCGGGTTCAGCCTGGATATGTGATGGGTGGGTTCAGCTCCTGAGGTTTATCTGCTGAAGCTCAGCCCCTCAAGTTTATCTGCCGATGTTTTTCTCCTGAAGCGGTGTATGTTCACGTTCCGGGGTAGCACTTGTTCCCGGCTGTTCTTACTTTCTGTAACCCATGAAACCCGAAAAACCGTATTACGACTATTTCAGCTATCTCAGGCGCGAGATGGGGGCGGTGACCTATAAGGTTTCGGTGGATGGCGGTTTTACCT
>SLLW01000111.1 GCA_007133875.1 Balneolales bacterium
GTGAATGCCTGCTGATACAGCTTGAAGTTATGGAAAATTCTCAGCCGTGCCGGAAACTGGCTATGGACATTCTGGAAAAAGCCTGGCCTCAGTTCGAAAAGAAACATTATGAGAAAATCCGCCGAAAACTGAATATCACTGAAAATCAGTTACGTGAAGCGCACCAGCTCATTATGCTGCTGGATCCAAAGCCGGGCGAGTCGGATGATTACCTGAATCCCGACCAGTTTATCGTGCCCGACTTTGAGGTCTATTACGAAGAGGCGGTCGAAGGATCGGACAGTGACGCCGGAGAATTTGTGATCCGTCTCAATAACCGCAATATGCCAAATGTCCGGATTTCTCGACATTACAAGGAGTTATGGGAAGAGATCGGCAGCAGCAAAAAACAGATAAACGGGAACAAAAAGGGCGATGACCAATCCGGGCAGACAGAATCTGCCAGGGAGAAGCTCGGGAGGGATACAAAGGGAGCAAGGGATGCAAAAGAGGACAAGGAAGCCCGTCAATTTATCCGGGATAAAATGGAGTCGGCCCGCTGGTTTATTGAAAGCATTCAACAGCGAAGGAATACTCTGATGTCTGTTATGCGAACCATTGTAGCGCTGCAGGAAGAGTTTTTCCGGACAGGCAAAGGTATTCGTCCAATGATATTGAAAGATGTGGCTGAACGTATCCAGATGGATATTTCAACCGTATCGAGAGTGGTCAACGGAAAATATGTACAGACACCATTTGGGGTATTTGAACTGAAGTATTTTTTCACAGAGGGTCTGGAATCCGATACCGGTGAATCCATATCAAACCGGGAGATCAAGAATATTGTACGTGACCTGGTATCAAATGAGGATAAATCCAGGCCGCTCAGTGATCAGGCTTTGGCGCGGGAGCTGGAGAAAAAAGGGTATCCCGTAGCCCGCAGAACCATCAGTAAATACCGTGAACAACTCAATATTCCTGTGGCCAGACTACGCAAGGACATTGGGTAACAAATCCTGGAAAATTCCCCCAAATGCCATTCTCCAGCCGTCACAAATATGATGCAATTTCGGACGCCAGGTTCCAGGCGGGCAGAATATCCAACCCATAAATTAACCAAAAAATCAAGGTGCTCATCACCAGAACAAAAAGGGCATAGGTGCTGAGCATATAGATGGGAGAGGTGGGGTGGATGCTCCGCATACTGTAGGCCGTTATAAAAAAGCTGAGGAATATGGTTGTCCAGAAGAGCAAGAACATGGTGACAACAACGATCTCGGAGGGATATATACGAAGCAGGATAACACCCGCAGAGATGAACACCATATTCATATGCTGAGGCCAGAGCATAAGGGAGGCTACCTGATCCGTATGACCATGCTCATGATTGGCCAGCCGCAGCCAGAGGATCTGAATGAAATTCATCAAGAGGGTTATGAAAAAAAATAACCCGAAAAAATGGAAGGGATGCGTCCAGTCGGATGGGATAACTGGCATGTAGCTCATTAATGCCCCCATCGCAACAGGATCGAGATACATTTGAGCTGTGGCAAATGCCATGAATCCCCCCATCAGACCAGAGAGTACAAATAAAACCGTTGCATCATTGGGCAGGCGTATTCGCCGCATCAGTACATCATTAACGAAAAAGTGGTAGTTCAGGAAAAAGCGACTGACCGATCTCCGGTAAAATGGATTCAGCCGGTAATAAACGGTATATGCAGCCCAGAGAATAAATAACAACAGAATGGAAATATCCAGGTCATTGGAATGACTGTTCGGAGCTGGATTTGCAACCCGGGCATCGGGAGTCCAGGCATAAAACGAGGTCAATTGATCAATTTTGGTTTCTGATGGGTCGGTATCTCGTAATGCGTTCCGGACAAACCAGTTGCGTTCAAAAAATATGGGTAAATCACGGTGACCGGAAAGTATTTCAAGAACCTCCTGAAGGGCGCGGATATCCGATTCCGCTGAATCCGGGGTATACAGAATGCCGGCCAGCTCCGGATTCCGGGTTAGCTGTACGGATAATTGACCCGCGCTGCCGGTTTGAAGCAAAATCCCGTCGAATGGAGAAAGGGGATCTCCGGAAATCGGGCGCACGTCGAGAGTGAACAGATTTCGTCCTTCACGGTACGGGGCCATCAGTTCATTGAGCATTCCGGGCAAAGATGTATGATGCCAGTTGCTGTAGGCCAGCAGTCCAAACCCTTTAACCGAGGAGTCATGATGGTAATGCTGCATCATCGCCTCAGCACGGTTGAAATAGGTGTGAGCCGGGTTTCGCAGACGATGTGGTATGGCAAAGTACTCAGGAACCATCACATATAATGAGAACCCGGCATTATGGATCATCTGCAGCTGGTCGCTGGTCAGTTTCTCCTGGACCATCAGCCACGAAAATCCGGATGTTTGCATCCATTCGAGCTCCTGCTGCGTAATCTGGTCAGCAAGTGACTCTGGATAAAACATACCAAACGTACGGTATGCCGATGCGTCACTCTGCGGAGGATGGCACAGTACGATGGCAAAAAGGATCACCGGGACAGACCGGAGTAAAGCTTTCATAACCAATTCAAAAAACCATTTCTTTATTCTCCGAACTGATCGGTATTTCGCGGGTCTCTTTGAAAGTTGAAAGCACAATGTTGGTACGGGTTTTCTTGACACCTTCCCATGACTGAATACGTGATAGCAACTTCTCAAGTGAGACGGTGTTCCTGGTGGCAATTTTCAGCATGTGCGAACCGTCACCGGTGATGGAATGACACTCCTGTACTTCAGGCTCCAGAACCACCTTTTCAACAAACGGGATGTGATAGCTGGAGTTGTCCACCTCAACAAAAATAAATGCCACTATATCAAAATTGAACTTTTGGGCATTCAGTACGGCATGATAGCCATCTATCAGCTTTTTTTCTTCCAGTTTGCGCTTCCGCTCGGATACCGACGGAACGGACAGGTTGACTATTTTTGCCAGTTTGTTTCGCTGCGCTCTACCATTTTTTTGCAAATGATGTAATATGGCAATGTCAATGTCGTCTAAGTGGTGCATTGTGTGCAATAGTTTTTTTGATTCTTAAGAAGATGTTATTTGATTTAAAAATAGCCTAAAAAATTAAGGCGGGCA
>SLLW01000096.1 GCA_007133875.1 Balneolales bacterium
ACCGTGAGTTAGAATGCGCTGATAATTTTTTAGTAAAGCCTTGATTTCGTTGCTTTGGACAAGACGTACACAAGTTACGATGATAATCCGGTAACTGCCCGGTATATCATCAGAATATCTTTAGCCTGACGAACATCGTGCACACGCAGGATAGCTGCACCATGTATCAGGGCATGATACTGAAGCGCAAGCGATCCGGCAAGTCTATTATCGACCGGTCGTGGCCCTTTTTCATCAGCAAGTATTTTACCGATCACAGACTTTCTGGAGACGCCCATCAGTAACGGATAGCCCGTACCGGTAAATGTAGCCAAATGTCTTATTAGTTCCAGATTGTGCTCCAGCGTTTTTCCAAATCCGATTCCCGGATCAATTACTATTTCGCGAACACCCCTGTTTTTTGCCCATTGGACCTTCTCTTTCAGGAACTGCAAAACCTCACCGACTACGTCTTCATATTCTGGTTGGTTTTGCATTGTTTTCGGTGTACCCCGGCTGTGCATGATTACCAATGCCGCATCATGTTCGGCGCACAAATCGGCCAGTCCGGGTGATGTGCGCAAACCGCTTACATCATTGACCATTTGAACCCCGTTCTCCAGTGCCTGCCTGGCTACATTATATTTGGTGGTATCAACAGAAAACATAACGTCCGGAAACTCCCGGACCGCCTGTTTGATTACCGGTACCACTCTCTCCAATTCCACCTGTTCAGGAACGGTGTCGGATCCGGGCCGGGTTGACTCACCCCCGATATCAATAATCGAGGCTCCTTCTTCAACCATCTCATTGATACGGACACATGCCTGTTCCACCGTGTTGAAACTACCCCCATCAGAGAAAGAGTCCGGAGTGACATTCAGGACTCCCATGATCGCCGGAGTGGAAACAGAAAGCGCCTTGCCCGTTAGGACAAAGCGCTTGTCAATATTTGGATCAGACTCGGAATTCCGAAAGGTCACTATTACCCTCTGTTTTCAGGTTTTATCAAACCCTACTCTTCAATCATATCTACTGTTTTCTCCTTATCTGCCCATTCATCGGCATCAGGGAGCGGGTCCTTGTTTTCGTTGATGACCTTGTCATCCCACAATTCGGCAAGTCTCTCGTTCAACTCAATGTAATGTTCCCATTTTTCCGGTACTTCATCATCCGGAAAAATAGCTTCTACAGGACACTCTGCTACACAAGCGTCACAATCGATGCAATCATCCGGATGGATTGTCAGAAAATTAGGGCCCTCACGAAATGCGTCAACCGGGCAAACCGCTACACAATCCGTGTATTTACAATTAATGCATGGTTCGGCTACTACGTACGTCATTCTTAGTTTCCTTGCTTAATTTAAATTTTAACAGCTCTGTAAATACGCTGAATGAACTCCAAGTCTGTATTTACTGACCACCTAACGATATTCTTAAAACTATCTTAATAAAAAGTCAGATTCAATCCAAATAGCCATTTCGGATAATTATTTCGGGTTTTTCAACATGTGATGCACGGCATCCAGAGAACCGTCATTTTCAGCCGGTTCCAGGCCAAGAATATGGCATATCATTTCGTAAATATGAATCAGCTCAAAAGCATCCACCTGTATTCCAGTTCTAAAATCCGGTCCGTTTGCCAGAAAAAAGGTCTGCATTTCCGGCTCTCTGTGATCCCAGCCATGATTGGCAGCCAGCACACCACGGCGTTCGAAAAATGAACGGCTTGTTATAGACCATGGCAGATCGGCCACCATAATGATTTCGGGTGTCCGGCGGTGGTTTCCTATCCGGAACGCTTCGGGCAGCTCCTCACGGTAATAGACACGATAGTGTTCCTCGGCTTCCTTGAGCTGGTTGAAAACTTCCTCGCGCTTACCCTCTTCTGGGCGGATCATGGAGACCGGCCCCCATCCGACCACACGCACATCATCAAGATCAATAATATCATCCAGAATGATAACCTTGTCTTCCGATAAATCTGCTATTCCGTGATCCGAAACGATCACGATATTGGTTGATTCCCGCAGGCCGGTTCGTTCCAGTTCGGAGATCAGATATCCCATATTGTCATCGATTTCGGCGATGGCTTCGGTGACCTCGATGCTTCCGGATCCATGGCTGTGCGCTTCGGAATCGGGCCTGCTGAAATAGAGGGTTACAAAACCCGGACGGGTTTCATCTTCCAGGGTCAACCATGTAATCACCGAGTCGATACGTTGCTCATGTGGCAGCGATCCGTCATAGTCGTTCCAGCGCGTCGGACGAACACCGGCAATCTCAGCTTCGCTCCCAACCCAGAACATGGAAGCGGCTCTGACGCCCTGGTTCTCTGCGGTCACCCAGAGCGGTTCCCCTTCGTACCAGCGGCCTTTAACAATCTCATCCCTGTTGCCCAGGCTGAATGTGGCATCCCATTCAGGATCATACATGGTATTTGAGAGGATTCCGTGATTTTCGGGATACAACCCGGTTACAATGGAGTAATGGTTGGTAAATGTAAGAGTAGGAAAAACCGGAATGAGATGATCGGCCAGAACACCTTCATCTGCCAGACGGTCAAGATGAGGCGTCTCGGTACGTTCCAGATATTCGGGCATAAATCCGTCGATTGAAATCAGAACAACAGCATTTTTATCGTCAGCAACAGCGTTTGCTGACAGGATCAAAACGATGAATAGTGCAGAAAAAAAGCGATTCATAATGGAATTGAATTAAGAGATCTGAAAGGAAGCATCAATGGAAAATACAAAATAAGTCAATGAACCTATCTGCCAAAGGGTCCCAATTTGTCCATTTGATTCCATTCAAGTATCATTGATTACTTGATTTTTTTGAAGCAAATGCCCGTATATTAACCCTGTTTAAAAAATAGTGCGTGAACTCATGAGATTTTTTTTTACAGTCCTGATTGTAATCACCGTGTTAGCCGGAACAGCCGGTGCCCAATCCTCCGATAGAAACATAGGTATCGGAGCAATGCTTGGTGACCCGACCGGCATCAGTTTTTCCTACTGGACAGCCCCGACTCGCTCATTTTCCGGGGCATCAGCCTGGGTTTTCCACGGAGATGCGTCCCTTCATCTTCACATGGACTACCTGTTTCACCGATTTGACATTATTGAATA
>SLLW01000278.1 GCA_007133875.1 Balneolales bacterium
ATGGCACCTTTGGGCGGTTCCTCCAAACTCCAGGTCGGGTGGATAAAAAATGCCCCAATCGTCTGCGGACGGATTGTTTTCTCCCACTCCTCATTCCAGTTTCGTTCCTCTATGTGCTCCTCGGAGATGATACGGCACTCCCCCGGCTGCTCATTCAGCCATTTTGACAACGGACTTTTGAGCACATCATGGTACTTTTCCGGTGAAATCCATGCCGAGAGCACCGTTTCTTCCTGCTCAAACGCATCAAATCCATAGTCCAGCAATTCGCTGATGATATATTCCTGCAGGTCTGACGGCACCTGGATCCGGACATTTACAAAGGTTGATTTCATAGGATAGCCCGGGATAAGAGTGTCATTTTCAGGATCTTTTTTGGTATCATAAAGCATTTGGTATCATATAGCAGCAAATAAAGAAACGTATTCAGGCCAGAATTCACCGGATTCTTGTGTAGATAAATGTGGTCATAACATCACCCACTGCCTGGAGTGTTTCGGTACTGATAATATCCATATTATCGGCGTGGGTATGCCAATAGGCCGGAAAGGTCGTCCCCTGGACAAATCCCGGGGGGGTGTGATGAATGATATTGATCGTGGGAATACCGGTTTTGCGATTGACAATCCAGTGGTCATCGGTGATACGTGAACCGGTCTGGTCAACAAAAACTTCTCCATACCCCAGCTCTTCGGCCACAGACCACACCTCCTCGACCAACCGGGGTGCATACCGCATGGAAAACCCTTCCTTCGGAAATATGGCCCCTTCACCGCCAACCATATCCAGTAATATCCCGAATCTCGGCCGGTATCCGGGTACCGGTGGATGTTCCGACCAGTACCGCGCCCCTAAAAAATAGGAGTCAAGATCCCCTTCATACCCGTAATCCTCGCCATCAAACAGAATCAAATCAACACCGATCGGTGGCGGATGATCCCGGAAAATCCGGGCCAGTTCCAGCAGCACACCCACACCGCTGCCGCCATCATCCGCGCCGGGAATCGGTTCATGCCGCAGTTCATCATCCTCTTCCTGATCGGCACGGGGCCGTGTATCCCAGTGGGCCAAAAGCATAATCCGGTCGGTAAGCTCGGGCAGAAATGAGGCGATGATATTGCTCATTTCGTAGGTCTGCTCCTCGTATCCGGTATGTGAAAATTGCTGAACATATACCCTGTTGCTGCCGGCATAGTCCCGCAATACCTGCACAAGATAATCCCGTGTTTTCTGATGGCCGGCCGATCCGGGGTTACGGGGTCCGAAAGCAACCTGCTGTTCAATGAAACGGTAGGCCGAATCGGCAGAAAATGACGGCACTTCCCGGTCGCGGTCGACAAATGATAGCGACTCCCCACCACCGGAACAGTTGGATGCTGCAAAAATCAACAGAAAACAGGCCGCAAGTGACGCTGAAAATCCGGTACGCTTCGAAATGTTCCACTTATCTTGCATCACGTACGGATTTGTATGATGGTTGTGTTTCAATAGTCACAACCGGGAACTGCGGGGTCAGGATTTGTTGACATCAACCCTGTCAATCGTTTCTTCCACAGCCAACTCTGACAGCCTGGCGGCATTCAAAAGCACGGGTTCCTGAAAAGCATCCGCCATTAATTGTACCCCGATGGGCATATTGTCGGTTCCGTGACGACCCGCAGGCACACTGATGCCGCAAATGCCGGCGAGATTTGCAGATATTGTATAAATATCATTAAGATACATCCGGACCGGATCATCCACCTTGGATCCCAGGTCAAATGCAGTCGTTGGTGCTGTCGGCGAGATAATCACATTCACCCGGGAAAAAGCTTTTTCAAAGTCCTGCTTGATCAGGCGCCGGATGCGCTGCGCCTTGCCGTAATACGCATCGTAATAGCCGGCGCTCAATACGTAGGTACCCAGCATAATGCGGCGCTTGACCTCAGGCCCGAACCCTTCGGTGCGGCTCTGTTTGTAGAGGCGTATCATGGGGCTGTCAAGTCCGTCAAGTTCTTTTTGCAGTGCTCCGGTATCTGCCGTACGGTCTGCCGAAATCGCGTTTTTCAATTCGGCTTCCTCCTCCTTGAGCTGTTTTCGCACTTTTGTGATATCCGCACGATGCCCGTAGCGGATTCCGTCAAACCTGGCCAGGTTGCTGGACGCTTCCGCCGTTGCCAAAATGTAATAGGTTGCGATGGCGTAGGCCAGGTGCGGCAGTTGAATTTCAACCAGTTTGGCCCCTTTCGCTTCCAGTTGTTTCGCAATATCCATGACCCTGTCCCGGATCTCCGGATCCAGGCCATCGCCAAAATATTCGGCAGGAATCCCGACGGTAACATTCGGGTCCGTCTTGTCAAGCAGTGTGGGGTAATCGGGTACCGGACGGCTGGAAGATGTGGCATCGCGGGGATCGTGCCCGGCAATGGCTTTCAGCAGTGTGGCGGCATCGGTAACACTATTTGCCAATGGCCCGATACAATCAAAGGATGAGGCAAAAGCGACGAGCCCATGACGGGATACCCGTCCGTAACTGGGCTTGAGCCCGACGACACCGCAATAGGATGCCGGTTGCCGGATGGATCCGCCGGTATCGGTTCCAAGAGATGCGGCACACATACCGGCAGCTACAGCAGCCGCACTGCCGCCACTGGATCCGCCGGTAACCCTCCCGGTGTTATGCGGATTCTTTGCAGGACCGTAAATGGAGTTTTCATTGGAAGAGCCCATTGCAAATTCATCCATATTCAACCGGCCCAGGATGATGGCGTCCTGACTCAACAGCCGCTCAACTACGGTTGCATCATACACGGCCTCGTACGACTCCAGCATTCGGGAGGCGCAGGTTGTCGGGAACCCTTTTTGACAAAGAACTTCCTTGATTCCAAGTACGGCACCCGCAAGTGATCCGGCACTGCCGTCGGCTATTTTTTTCTGAATGACGGCCGCCTGCTCGAGCGCCTGTTCTTTATGAAGCCGGGTAACGGCGTTGATTTCCGAATTATCTGATTCAATTCGCGAAATATAACCGGAAACAAGGTCGACAAGTTTGAGCTTCCCGTCTTCGATCGCCTTGCGGGTACTTCGGATGCTGTTATGATTCAAAACTGGCTAACGTCTATTTATGCAGAG
>SLLW01000155.1 GCA_007133875.1 Balneolales bacterium
CCGATTCCGAGTGCCAGGTGACCGGCTTTGCGGCCCATGGAGATTGCGAAATACCAGCGGGATGTCGTCCGGGCATCTTCCATCAGGTTTTTTACGATTTCCACACCTATGTGGCGGGCGGTCTGAAATCCAAATGTTGGAATGCCATGGGGAAGATCCAGGTCATTATCAATCGTTTTTGGAACGTGAACGACACTGATTTTCCCTTTTGCAGCTTTTTCAAGCGTCATAGCACTGAATGCCGTGTCATCACCGCCAATGGTAACAAGGGTTTCCACACCAAGCTTGAGCAGCGTATTGATGGCATTATCCAGATGTTCTTTATTTTTGGTCGGGTTGTCCCGGGCAATTCCGATAAAAGATCCGCCACGGAGATGGATTCGGCTGACTTTGTCGATGGTCAGGTGTTCGATATGCGAAGTATCTCCACGCATGATCCATTTGAAACCATCTATCAGGCCGAGTACTTCGTAACCGTGCTGAATGGCACGAATGGTAGCAGCGCCAATGACGCTGTTGAGACCCGGGGCCGGTCCACCGGCACAGAGGATTGCTAAACGCTTAGGTTGTGGCATAGTTTACGTAATATTATTTGTTTGAGGTTATTCTGACAGCCAGTCTACTGTCTGTTTAAAAATTTGTTTCTGTATCCGAAGGTATGTGACAGAAAAGCACAGGTTTGTACAGCAAAATTTCAAGAGTTGTAAAATAGCATTATCTGTGGGCAAACGGTAGCGTTTTTTTTATTGTTTCCTTATACAAAGCTTTATTTAGCCACAATTGCACAATAATTATAAAACAGTGATCAGAAACTTTTAAACGGAGGAGCACTATGCTACAAGCACGATGGCTCGGACACGCAACATTTATTATTACCACATCATCCGGCAAAAATATCCTGATTGATCCCTTTTTGAGCGAGAATCCAACAACACCGGAATCGTGGAGATCTCCGGAAAATGTGGATTTTATTCTATTGACCCACGGGCATGACGATCATACCGCTGATGCTATTCCCATCGCCCAAAAAACGGGTGCCAAAGTGGTTTCAATTGTTGAATTGTCACTCCTGCTGAAAAACGACGGCCTGCCTGCGGACCAGGCGATTGAAATGAATAAGGGCGGCACAGTCGATCTGGGGGATTTCAAGGCGACGATGACCAATGCGAATCACTCCAGTTCCTGGAATGGACAATATGCAGGCGATCCTGCCGGGTTCATCCTCCATTTCGGAGATTTCCGTATGTATCACGCCGGCGATACCAATATCATGCCCGACTTTACGCTTTATCACGAATTGTACCGGCCTGACCTATCCATTCTTCCGATGGGCGATCACTATACGATGGGTCCGGAGGAAGCGGCACATGCCTGTAAAATGCTCAAATCCAAATATGCGGTACCGATGCACTATGGTACAATGCCGGTTCTGACCGGCACCCCGGAGCTGTTTCAGGAACTGGCAGAAAAGAAAACCGAAAAGCAGACCCGGGTCCTAATTCCCGAAGCGGGTGAGGATTTCCTGAAACCTCTGGATATCTGATCCGGTTGCCCACGTTATGGCAAGTGGTACAGTTTGTCATAGCTGCCTGATAACTCCATCATCAGGTAGACAATCACGCCGGTCACCGACACATACATCCAGATCGGCCAGGTCCAGCGTGCGACCTTTTTATGCCGCTCAAAATCTTTCCGGACTGCCCGGTACATGGTGATCAGAATCATTGGCAGATTTACGATTGCAAGTATAATATGCGAAATGAGAATCACAAAATAGACCGGGCGAACCCAACCGGTACCGTCATATCCGACCGATCCGACCTGATAGTGAAAAATCAAATAGCTTACCAGGAACAGCCCTGAAAATATAAAAGCGGAAACCATCATACGGAGATGGGCATCAATATTCCTTTTTTTGATAAAAATAAAGCCGGCAAACAGAAAAATAGTTGCGATGGAATTCAAAACGGCATTCAGTTGGGGGAGATCGGTAATAGCAATCATATGGGGTTGTTTGGTTTCCGCGGGCCCGTTACGGTTATTCGCTATAGAATTCATGTTGTGTCATTGCCGGCCAGCCGAACCGGTTTCGGCCAATTTATCATTTATTTCAACAAAAAAACCGGATAGCGGCTAATGTTTATGAACAAGCGGCTGTCCGTTCGCCGGTTGCAGCACCATCCCCATGTACCGGGCAAAACGCGGAAAACTATTATTGAAATCTTAAGATTATATGAAATTGACAATTTTTCTTTTTTTTAGCTTCTGATTTCAACTATCTTTACAGCCTAAATGTACAGTACTGAGCCTGTACACTTGGAAATAGCAGCAGGCATCGCTCCCCGAATGACTGGCTTGTCCTGTCGCCAGAGTTAGGATGCATCGCCGTTTCCACAGTTTTGCAAATGGTATGTTCACGAACACATTTTAAAACGCTGTATCTATGGCGCAGATTTTCCCCGAGTGGGTTGACAACATTCCGAAGAGGCTGCAACTTGCAGGCATCATTCTGGTAACTGCGATTATATTTGGATTCTGGTATTTCGGATCGCCCGAATACCTGGAAGTGGGATACGCTCCCGAACAACCCGTCCCATTCAGCCACCAATTCCATGTGAGTGAAGTTGGCCTCGATTGTCAGTATTGCCACGGATCTGCCTGGGAAACGGCCATTGCCGCCATTCCCCCTACCGAAACCTGCATGACCTGTCATGAATATGTTGGATTGGATATCGAAGCGCTGGATCCCCTGCGTGACAGCTGGGAAACCGGAGACCCGATGGAATGGATACGGGTTCACGATGTTCCTGACCACGCATACTTCAATCACTCGGCTCATGTCAATGTAGGGATCGGGTGTGCCACCTGTCACGGACGGGTGGATCGCATGGAGATTGTTATGAAAACCGAATCAATGAGTATGGGATGGTGCCTCGACTGCCACAACGATCCGGCACCCAACTTGCGCCCGGTGGAAGAGGTCACCAACATGGCCTGGGAACCACCGGACGATCACTATGAATTTGCACAGATGGTCATCGAAAAAAGAAATATCGATGCACCTGTTTACTGTAACGCCTGTCACCGATAAATCACCCTGCACGACCGAC
>SLLW01000418.1 GCA_007133875.1 Balneolales bacterium
AGACTTTTCATACGTATTATTAACCTATAAAAACATTGTATCATGATTAGATGGATAATTATTTTTTTGATAATAGCTGTTATCGCTGCTGTGTTTGGATTTACAGGCATAGCTGGAGGTGCAGCTTCAATTGCTAAGGTGCTCTTTTATATTTTCCTGGTACTTTTTCTTATAAGCCTGATTGCTGGTGGAACAAGAGGCTGGAAATAAAAAAGACCGTATCTGATGATTTTTCTTTATTGTAACCGGCCGTTGGTTCTATTTTCACGGATTTGGGCCGGGCATGGAGTGTCCTGTTAATGGATGCCTGAATCAATCGAATAAGGCAGGTTCATAGTTGTTTTGATCAATGAAGGGTTACGAAGACATGGAAGAGAAAAAGTTCCCTCTCCAGGCAGAAAAAAGATATTTGCTGTTCAAACGAACAGCCTTTGTTTTCCTGGCTATTTTTCTTTTTATTTACGGCCTTATCGCCTTACGCAACTTTCTTTATCCTATAGCCTTTGGCTTTGTTCTGGCATACCTTGTTTACCCTTTATCAAGTTGGTTCGAGAGTAAGGGAATCCCCCGTATTCTTGCCAATTTTATTGTTATACTGGGCACACTTGCCTTAATGGCCGGGTTAATAATTGCTGCTTATCATATCATTACCCCTGTTGCGATAGATTTTTCTGGTCTGGCTGACAAAGCCATTGAAAACCTGACCGAGATGAGTGTCATTGCAGGTCAGTATCTTGGCATTGAAACGAGTAATATAGCAGAAGCTATCAGCCGGCAGGTTGGTTCTGCCTTTGAAGCAGGGGGGGAACAACTTGGGAACGTCTTTGCCGCCACCACCAATACCATCGTTGCCTTCGGCTTACTACCTGTCTATATTTTCCTGTTTTTGTACTACCGCACAAAATTCATGTATTTTTTGCTTAATCTCGCCGGAAGATCCAGAAGAAGGGAAATGGTAATTATGTTACGCGAAATAGCAACGGTAATGGTACGATACCTGGGTGGGGTTCTCATAGTTGTTTTTATTCTGTTTTTTATTAACTCCATCGGGCTTTGGATTATCGGAGTTCCATTTGCAATTCCATTGGGTATAACGGCAGCATTGTTCAATTTTATACCCTATTTTGGCACATTGCTGGGGGGGCTGGTGCCACTTACTTTTGCCTTTCTTGTAGAAGGGAGTCCTGTTCTTGCATTCAAGGTAGTCCTCCTTTTTATCGTAATTCAGTTTATTGAAAACAATATTCTCACCCCCAATATCGTAGGTGGAAATGTCAATATCAACCCGTTTTTTATTATCACAGGTCTGGTTGCTGCCGGCATGATATGGGGCATCCCGGGTATGCTGCTTATTGTTCCGTTTCTTGCAAGTGTGAGAATTATTTTTAAGCATGTTGATTTCATGAGTCCATATGCTTTTCTGCTGGGGGAAGAAGGGATGGAGAAACACTCCATTCAACTGAGCAAGGTTAAAAGAATTACAAAACGATTCAAAGAACGGATAAAAAACTTGAATTAAAGCATTAGATATGAAAAAGAGAGATACCAGATTAATCTTATTTATTGCAGTGCCAATTCTGATAATTGTGTTGGGAATTCTGGTTATTCAGGTATTTCTTCGCAGCACTATTACGAGCTATGTTGAAAATACACTGGAGGAAGAAATTCGCAGTAAACTTGACCAGGCATCGGGTGATGTGCTGGATATTCATATCGAAAAACTAAAATTCAACGCATTTCCAGTAACCGTATCAACATCCGGAATTTCATTACACGCAGCCACCGGTGTGTATAATGAAGACGGTTCTGCTGTGCTGCGCCATCATGTACATGAAGCAGGAATTATTAATCTTGAAATCTCACTCAAACCGCTGGTGTTAATTGCCCTGGGCAAAAAAGAATTCAACATTAACCGTTTCCAGGCGGATAGTGTTTATTTCAGCACCAGATACCTTTCGGAAGAGTCCGGAGAGCCTCTTAATTCCCGTCGGAAAATCCATACCGGGCAAATTCGCTTTGAAGGAAAAATTAAACTGCCTGACGACGATAGTAATGGCATTGAAAACCTTACACTTGAAAAACACTTATTTCAGGCCGCAAATCTCTCTGCTTATTTACCTGAAGATTTGTATTCTTATCATATTGACAGTATTTCGTTTGACGGCACCATGAATGTCATCAGCATCGAGAAAATTAAAATGCTTTCCAACCACCCTAAAGAGGAGTTTTACCGGCATGTTGACTTTGAAACAGATCGCATAGAAACACATGTGGACAACATTGAAATTAAAGGCTTGCAAGCGCATAAAAAACATGGCAGGAGCGGGTTGATGATCTCCCGGATCAATATCAAAAATGGGGTTGTAGATGTTTTTCGTGACCGGAGACCTCCCTCTAATGAGGAACAACGTCCTGCCATGCCTGTAAAGTTAATTATGAATGCACCGGTTGATTTATTAATCGCCGAGATAAATATCAGCGAAACGGACATTCTGTATTCAGAGTTTCCGGGAGATGATTCTGAATCCGGGTTTCACGAGGCTGCCGGAAGTGTGCCTTTTACGGGGCTGGAAGCTACCGTCAGAAATATTACGAATATCGCCGGCTCTCTGCAAAAGGACAGTATAATGCATATAAGTGCGGAGGCATTTATCTTTGATGACGCTATTCTTCGGGCCAATTTCAAATACGATCTCAAAGATATTAATGGCGGATACATTGCTGACGTGGAATTATCCGAATTCCAGTTTGAAACCATCAATCCCGCCCTTTATCCTCTTGCCGGCATAAAGGTTTCAGAAGGAATTCACAAAAGCTCTGTATTTTCATTCGCGGGCAACGATGTAGAATCAAGTGGAGCGTTGTATATGGAATGGAGTGATCTTTCGCTGAATTTCACCCCTGAAGCCGGTGATGTGATCACCGGGATCACTCAATCGTTAGGGGAAATGATATACCATCAATCGAATCCCGGTAATGTTAATAATGAACCTTCAGGGGATATTTATTTTGAAAGGGACATCAGCCGGTTTGTTTTTAATTACTGGTGGAACTGCTATCTGTCAGGGATTAAAAATTCTGTTTTGCATGATTTTGTTCCATTATAGAG
>SLLW01000158.1 GCA_007133875.1 Balneolales bacterium
CCCTATGGATCTTAACGGAAAAACAGCCATCGTAACCGGAGCAAGCAGTGGAATCGGAGCCGAATTCAGCAAAGCATTGACACAAAAGGGATGTCGCGTTTACGGTATTGCACGCCGGAGGGAACGCCTGGATGACATCCGGATAAAACTTGGAGACCTCTTTGTACCCGTCACACTCGATATCACTGACTATGAGAAAGTCGCTTCGTGGGTTGCATCCACATTTAAAACGGATGCTGCTTCCGGTGCCGGGTCCTCTCCCGATATCCTGGTTAATAACGCGGGACTCGGCCTGTTCGGACCGGTGGATGAACTACCGCCTGAAGAGTGGGATATCATGATCCAGACCAATCTGACAGCGGTTTTTCGCCTTACCCGCCTCATTGTCCCGCTGATGAAGAAGCATGACGCCACTAATCACATCGTCAACATCGCATCGGTTGCCGGTCTTCTCGGCAACCCCAACCTGTCCGGGTACAATGCATCCAAATTCGGTTTACGGGGCTTCAGCGAAGCACTTTTCAAAGAGCTGCGAAACTTCAGGATCAAAGTGACCTGCCTCTTTCCGGGTTCCATTGCGACCGAGTTTTTTGAAGGGCACGGCGGCACGCACCCCAATATGATGCAGGGTAGTGACGTTGCACATACGCTGATTCACGTGCTGGAAACGCCGGACAACTTCCTTATCAACGAAATCACCATGCGACCTCTGATTCCCAAACCGCCCGCTTAGTGACAGGCGCCGGAATCATCCGCAGGAACCGGCATCCACCCAATTTATCAACACAAAGATGCGTAAACTCTTCTTAACAATCTCTCCGGGTTCCCGGCAAGCTGCTACAAGTTACTGTTTTGCCGGGGTTCCGGCTCCGATATCCATGGCTATCCTGTTTCCATTGCTTTTGGCCGTTTACGGATGCGGGCCATCGCAGCCCAATGACCTTATTGATGAAGACACCTACATTGATATCCTCACCGAAATGTATCTTCTTGCGTCCATCAAAAACATACACCAGGATGATGACCTGTACCGGAAAGGCCAGGATACGGTTTTGTCACACTATGACATCACCACGGATCAGTTTGAGCGAAGTCATTCCTTTTATTTTCAGGATATCGAAGCACAACAAGGCCGGTTTCGAAGGGTAAGAGAGCGTCTAAATGACGCGAGTATGCGAATAAATGAATACACCAGGGAGAAAAGGGAGGAACTCGAGGGCGAACATTCTCCGGATCATACATCGAACGATTCTTCACAGGAGTCACAGGAATCTCAGGACCGAACCGAGTAACGCAAACCCTCTTCACGAACCTGATCCACCACTTCCTCACGGACCATAAATGCCAGCACATTCTTAAGGTATGTGCGTTTCCACTTCAGGTTTTTCTGAAGCGCCTCAAACGCCATCGGCTCATCGCTTAGCATGGTCCGAATAGTATTGACATCCTCAGTGCGAATCTCCTGCACCTGGTTTTCTTTCGCCTGCTCCCGACGGCAGTTGTCGCATTTCCCGCATCGTTCCGGCACATCCTTCTCACCAAAATAGATACGGATATAACGGCTGCGGCATCCTTGCGTTTGCACGTACCCGGTCATGTAATCGAGTTTTTTCAGCAGACGTTCGCGATGCCGGATAATCTCTTCGTCCGTGAATGGAAAGCGATGGAACCGGGATTCGATGAGGCGGCCCATCGGTTCGTTCCGGATGATCGAAAACTCCAGGAGTCCCTCCGATGCCAGCACCTCCAGCCCGTTCTCAAGCATCCGGGAAGAGAGCTGAAGCCGGGTACGTACCTGCCGTTCATCAAGATAGACCATACGGTGGTGCACCTCCGGCCCCATCATCCGCGCCAGCTGGTCGGCAAATTCCCGTTTCCGGGGCTTATCCATGCGTGCCAGGCGGTCCTGCAAGCCGTCCTGTGACGGAATAAAACGGACGCCCACTTGCGGCTCGTCCATCCGAACAAGCTTGAGCACTCCCATTTGATCAAGGACTCTGATACCCGACCAGGCCAGGCGGGCCGACATCCCGGATCGCTTCTGCACCTGTTCCATATCAATGCGGCCGGCTTCATCCATCACCGATCCGGCGGCCAGTTCCCAGTGATCACAAACGGCGTTATAGATTTTTTTCAGCTGGCTGCGGTCAGGCCACGAATCGAGGATCGCTTTCCGGGCAGCTTTGAGATCGGCCGGGCGGGTCAGCAGGATGGGATAACTCTCCTCACCGTCACGCCCCGCCCTGCCTGCTTCCTGATAATAGGCCTCCATCGACATCGACATGTCATAATGGACCACAAACCGGCAGTCGGGCTTGTCGATACCCATGCCGAAAGCGTTGGTTGCAACAACAAGCGGCAAGCGGCCATCAATCCATCGGGTCTGGATATCCTCGCGCTGGCCGGATGTGAGTCCGGCGTGATATGCTTCCGCAGGCCAACCCTGCCTGGAAAGCCATCGGGCCAGTTCTTCGCAGGCGGCCCGGGTACCGGCATAAATGAGACCGCTGCCCGATGACCGGTGGATGATCTCCTTCAGGCGTCGCTTTTTCTGTTCGTCCTCAACCACCCACCACTGCAGGTTGGGACGGTTAAACCCTTTGGATATGATCTTCGGTTTTTGAAGATCGAGGGAGGAGATAATATCTTCGCGCACTTCCGGGGTGGCGGTGGCGGTGAGGGCCAGCCAGCGGATGTCGCCGGCGATCGGAGCCATCATTTCAGGGATTTTCCGGTAGATGGGGCGGAAATCGTGTCCCCACTCGGAGATACAGTGTGCCTCATCAATGGCGATCATGGCGATCGACAGATCGGGTGCCATGTTTTGCCAGATGTCGGTTTCGAGCCGTTCGGGAGCGCAGTAAAGCAGCTTGTACATGCCGTTTCGTGCATTGATCAGACGCTGCTCGACCGCGTTACGTGAGATGGTGCTGTTGACGAAGGTGGCGGGCACACCGCGTTCCTTCAATTGGAAGACCTGGTCCTGCATGAGCGCAACCAGCGGAGAAATGACGATGGTCAGCCCGTCAAGCACAGTAGCGGGTACCTGATAGCAGAGCGATTTGCCCCCGCCTGTTGGAAAAAGTACCAGGG
>SLLW01000077.1 GCA_007133875.1 Balneolales bacterium
ATGGATAAATGTCTCCAGATCCGGCAGCAGAGCTGCAAAAAATGCCGTAAAAGCGGCCGGACGGTGCTTTTTTTCAGAGGAGACCGATTGTGCGGCAGCAGCGCCGGCTAATCCGTGGGTAAGGGGATCCATTCAGGGAAATTTCGTATGTACTGATGCAGGCAGGTTTGCTGAGTGTATGTGCACAAATCACAGGCACATTCTGTGGAAAAATAAAAAGGGGGTACAACCGGCAGCCATACCCCCTTACATTAGATTGGTGGAGAATCAGGATTCCTGGAGTTTTTTATCCACCGAATAGCCGCCACTACCCATTAACGCAAGAGCAACATTGACCAAAAGGAGCATAGCATCAAGCCGGTAAGCAGAAAAATCCTGACCCAGCTTGGTTGTCAATATAGCAACCAACATAATGATAGCCAACAGAATAGCCGGAATACGGATATAGGCGCCAACCAATACCAGGATTCCACCGACAAACTCTACCAGCGCAACAACCCAGGCCATCAGGCCGGGTAATGGAATGCCAATGCCTCCAAAATCTCCTTGTGTACCCTCTATGCCGGTAATTTTTCCCCATCCGGCTACGATAAAAATGACACCAACACCTATGCGGAGCAACAGCAGCGCAAGGTCTTTGCTTTGATCGTAATTCAAATTGTTCGTCATGGTTTTCCGGAATTTGTCTAAAATTTAAAATTACATGGTTTAAATCAGTTTACATCTGTCATATGAGTACGACATGCCTTTATAACACGATTATTCCGATCAACATTCGGGGAAAACCAGTATGGGACATGTTCAATTTCGAACAGTAAACCGCCGCAAACGCAGGATTAACAGCCATTTTTTTAACGCGTAAAAAAAAATTAAAAAAAATTGTAAGGATTGGTCCATTTTGTGCTCTTATATGGTGAAGGCCTTGAGTTATCCCTTCGGGGATGATTCTTTGCTAACAGACCTGAAAGTGGATCGGGCGTTGAATGTCGCCCGATCCTGATTTTTTCCGCATAAAGATGTATTTTTATCGTTTTTAACGAGATCGTTGCTCACACGAAAAATCCATCACAGTTAAGGGTCTGAATATTTTGAACTGCTTTTCGATTGTCAGGTTTATAACGGTTACCGCTCTGTTCTGTCTTATCGGACACCTATCCGGGTACCCGGTCAGCATATCCGAATCTGTTGCTGCAGAAATCGGGAAGGAAACATCCTCCGTTGCATCCACTGTTACTGCAAACAGCTTTCTGAGTTCGGGAAATTTTGATGATGGATTCCTGTCTGATGATGAACCGGCAGACGATGAGTCGTATTTCGAATTTGTGGAGGAGTGGCATCGCAACCGGATCGAGGCATTGAAGGAGGAGCAGGGCTGGCTGCGTCTTACCGGGCTTTACTGGCTCCAGGAGGGCGAACAACTTTTTGGTAGTGGCGAACGGGCCCGTATTCGGTTTCCAGAAGGGTCTATTCCGGAATTTGCCGGGATATTTGAACTGAAAAGCGATACGGTTGCCATGAGGGTAGCCGGCAACATTGATATCCGTGATGATCGCGGCCGGCGCATCCGGGAAGATACCATCTACACCCCGGATGAGCGGATGGTGCTCCACTACCGGGCGCTGACCTGGTTTGTGATGAAAAGGGATGATAAATACGCTATCCGGCTTTATGATGACAATAGCCCGCATTTCGAACATTTTGATGGGATTGACCGGTTTGATATCGATACAAATTGGCGTGTGGAGGCCGGTTTTACAGAATCCGAGGAGGGGACCAAAATGGACATCGAAAATGTTATTGGCCAGATGGTTGAATACGATGTCGCCGGAACACTAAACTTTACGGTTGACGGCGAGGAAGTTACTATGGTTGCATTGGGGACCGGTGACCGGCTCTTTATTCCGTTTGCCGACGGGACATCAGGCGATGAGACCTATTCGGCCGGCCGGTTCCTCTATATTGACCGTCCTGATCCGGGTGATCCCGCTATCATTGACTTCAATCTCTCCTACAATCCGCCCTGTGCGATCAGCCCATATACCACCTGCCCCCTGCCACCGGAACAAAACCGACTGGATTTCCCTATTCGTGCCGGGGAGATGAACTACGAAATGTATGAAGAGGAGTGAAGCGCATGCGAAGTACAAGCGCTTGCGGTACACCGGTTGCATGTGTTTACGGTACGCTTGTTGCATTTGATTGCGGTACGCCAATGCTAACCCGGATTGATGCTGATGCCAATTACCCAATTCACCAATTCCCCATTGCATCATTTTTTACCGCTCTCCAGCCAGTTCATCAATTTTTTTAGCGGGTACGTATTGAGAATGTGTTGTGCTGCGAAACCTGCTTTACGGGCGGTGCCGACTCCATAACGGACAAAATCAATGCCCTCGGCAGAGTGGGCGTCCGGACAGATGGCACTCATCAGGCCCGATTCTCGCGCTTTCCGGCCGTAGCGCCAGTCAAGATCCAGCCTCCGGGGATTGGCATTGATCTCAATCGCTATTTTGTGTTCCGCAGCAAACGGTATCAGTTTATTCAGGTCCACTTTGTTACCATCACGCTGCAAGAGCAACCGTCCGGTGGGATGACCGATCATATGTATCCGTGGATGGGCGGCCGCTCGAAGAAAACGGTTCACCATCTTCTCCGGTGGCTGATCAAGACCGGAATGAACACTGCCAATGACCAACTCAAAGCCTTTGAGCAGATCGTCGGGATAGTCGAGGCTGCCGTCCGTCAGGATATCCGACTCGATCCCTTTCAGCACATAAAAGTCGGTACCTTTTTTTGCGAATTCGTTGTTAAGCTGGTCGATCTCCTTCCACTGTTCGTACACCTGGTCGATGCTGAGTCCGCCGGCATAGGCTGCAGAACGGGAGTGGTCGGTGATGGAGAGGTAATGATAGCCACGCGAAATGCATGCATCAGCCATCTCGCGAATTGATTTTTTCCCGTCACTCCAGGTAGAGTGTGCATGAAGAATCCCCTGCAGATCCGCCTCAGTTACCAACGCTGGTGATTTCCCGTTTTCGGCCAGCTCAAACTCACCGTGATCCTCACGCAGTTCCGGCGGAATATATCCCAG
>SLLW01000178.1 GCA_007133875.1 Balneolales bacterium
CTAAAGGAACTGGCCAAAAAAGAAGGAGTGTCGATGAATCAATTCATAAGTCTGGCTGTATCGGATAAATTGTCGGCATTACTGACGGTTGATTATTTGAAAAAGAGAGCGAAAAGAGGAAGTCGTAAAGCGTTTGAAGACATTCTGTCTGAAGTACCGGATGTTGAACCAGAGGAATTCGATCGTTTATAATACCGGAATGTACAGCTGCGCATGATTTGTTTTTACTGTAATAGAATTTTATACATAAGGGTAGGGATAGGAATGTTCAGCCGGCAAACGGCCGGCATAACCGATCCTGTTTTTTTAACAAACAGAAACCAACAAAAGTAACAGATATTTATGGCCAAGAGCACAAAACAACAATTTGAATTCAAGGCGGAGATGAAGCAGCTGCTTCATCTGATTGTCAATTCGCTCTATACCAACCCCGAAGTATTTCTGCGGGAGCTGATATCCAACGCATCCGATGCGCTGAACAAAGTCCGGTTCAAACAGATTACCGGCGAGGAGGTGCAATCACCAAAACTGCCGGTGGAGATAAAAATCGAGGTCGATGAAGAGAAACAGACCTTTACGATTGAAGATACCGGCATCGGCATGAACTTCGAGGATCTGACCGAGCGGCTCGGGACGGTGGCCAGCTCCGGCACAATGAAATTCATCGAGCAGCTCAAGGATCAGAAAAACAAACTGGACGGCAATATGATCGGTCAGTTCGGTGTCGGATTCTATTCGGCGTTCATGGTGGCGGAAGAGATCACAGTCGAGACCCGCCACGCTGATCCGAAAGAAAAAGCCTGGAAATGGGTTTCGGACGGCCAGGGAACGTACGAGATTGAGGAGTCCGACCGGACCGAACGCGGTACCCGGATCTCTTTCAGGCTGAAGGATGAGCACAAGGAGTTCGCCGGTACGGAGCGCATCAAACAGCTCATTAGAAAATATTCCAACTTTGTTGATTACAGCATCAAGGTGAACGGGGAGGAGGTCAACTCCCAGGGCGCGCTCTGGCACAAAAACAAGAACGATGTGACCGAAGAGGAGCGCAACGAGTTCTACAAGTTTATCACCAACGACTTTCAGGAGCCGCTTGATCATCTCCATCTGGCCATGGAGGGGCGGATGAATTTCAAGGCTCTGCTTTTTGTGCCGAAAAAGGCGAAGCCGGATTTCTTCCGGACAGAGAACCTGAAGTCGGTTCAGCTCTTCTCCAACCGGGTGTTTGTGCAGGAGGATTGCAAGGATCTGATTCCCGAGTATCTGCGATTCGTGGAGGGGGTTGTTGACAGTGAAGATCTGCCGCTGAACGTATCCCGAGAGGTGACGCAGTACTCGCCTGTGATGAACAAGATCAAGGATGTGCTGGTGAACAAAATCCTCGGCATGATTGAGTATTGGGTTGAGAGTGAGCCGGAGAAGTTTCGGACGTTTTATGATGAGTTTGGTCCGCTGTTCAAGTCGGGCCTCAACTCCGATTTCGCCAACCGCGACCGGCTGACCGAGCTGCTGCACTTCCACAGCACCCGGACGGTGGCGGCAACCGACGACAATGGATCCGGCGCCGGAAAATCGGCGAAGAAGGATGCCACGGCGGATAGCAAGACAAAAGGGACGGAAGAGGAGAAGTCAGACAGCAAGGCAAAAGGGACAGAAGAAGCGAAGTCAGACAGCAAGGCAGAAGGCCGGGAGGGTGCCGACAACGATGCATCCGACAAAAAGGCTCTTGATGATCTGGTTTCGATGAGCGCATATGTCGAACGCATGCCGGAATCACAAAAGGAGATCTACTATCTCTCCGGCGAGAACCTCGACGAGCTCAAGCGTGATCCCAAACTGGAGTATTTCCGCAAAAAAGGGATCGAGGTACTGTTGCTGGCCGATCCGGTAGATGCCTTTGTTGTGCCGGGTCTGGGAACGTATAAAGAGAAGCCGCTTAAAAGCATAGAGAAGGCGGATCTGGATCTGGAAGAAGATGCCGACGACAAGCAGGAGAAGGTCGCCGGTGATGCGCTGGATCAACTTGTGGCGGTCTTCAAAGAGGTGTCGGGCGACCGCGTGGAAAATGTGGTGCCGTCAAAGCGCCTGGTCGATTCGGCGGTGACGCTGACGATCGGCAAGGAGGGCATGGACAGTCACATGGAACAGATGATGAAGATGATGGGTCAGGATATGGGTCCGTCGAAACGAATCCTGGAGATCAATCCGTCCCACCCGGTGATCCGGAACCTCAGCGGGATGCAACAAAAAGGCGAAGGCGAGCTGGTCAAACTGATGGCGCGGCAGCTCTATGACGGGGCGTTGCTGATGCAGGGTGATCTGGAATCCCCGGGCGAGTTTGTGAAGCGGATGACGCAGGTGATGGAAAAAGCGACCAGCCGGTGATGGAAAGCTACTTCGAAAGTTGGTTCGATCAAAGCATGTATCAAAGACTTAGCCAGCAGCAAAGAAAGGAGCTGAGATCAGGAAACGTGAGGCGTTTTAAGTGATGTGACATGCTTTTTTGGTCGATGGGATGACAAATCGTACAAAGCTTGCAGATTGAGCCAAAATTGAGGTGACGTATTAAATGCTTCAGAAAAAAGCCAGGCTGTATCTGGCGATATACCGCGCTTGCCTTTTACGATTTCATTGACTCGTTGAACAGGAATGTCCAGATGATCAGCGAGTTGTTTTTGCGATAACCCCATTGGCTCCAAATACTCGTGGAGTAAAATGGTTCCGGGGTGAGATGAAATTCTGTTTTTTGGAATCATGGAACTCGGTGATCTTATTTGTGATAATCTACAATTTGAACGTCGTGAGCGGCAGAATCATGCCATCTAAAAATGATTCTCCATTGTTGGTTAATCCGGATACTGTGAAAACTCTGGTAGTCACCGTGAAGTGCTTCAAGGCGATTTCCAGGAGGTGAGCGCAAATCATCCAAAGCCGTGGCGGCATTGAGTATATCAAGTTTAAAAATGGCAGAATCAAGAATTTGAGTTGGGAGTTTTCGAACTTTAGAGCTCGAAATGCCATGAAATAAATCCGAAGTTGCCTTGTCTTTAAAAGATTTGATCATGAATACAAGTTAATGGATTCACGGTA
>SLLW01000440.1 GCA_007133875.1 Balneolales bacterium
CGCCAGATATAAGAGAACGAGCGCAGACGGAGCAGCCGGGCCAGACGAACAAACAGTGCGGAAGTAAACAGCAGAATCATCAGGGCAGCCACCAGGCCCGCGACAAAAATGACGGCGGCCATCCAACTTTCAAGCAGCAGTGCGAGGATTGCGGTGAGCAGCAGAATCACACCCAAACCAACGCCCGTTTTGATGCGTTTGGGAACATGCGCCAGTGGTGAGAACTCGGTAGAACGGATGGTCAGCAATGGCGGGATGTTGTTGATACTGATCAGTGGAAGCAGCGCCAGGGCAAAACTGACCGCAACTCCTGTAAAAAAGCCAAGCATCAATGCCGGGACCGAAACCTGCTGGATCAGATCAAACGGAAGGAAGTCGGTGAAAAGCAACGGGAGAAACCGCTGCACAAGCAGGCCGGTTAATGCGCCCAAAAAGGCTCCCAGAAATCCGAGTCCGGCAATCTGAAGGCCAAAAATCTGGAGGGTCTGACGGGAGGATGCACCAAGGCATCGCAGGGTTGCCACCGTTGCACTTTTTCGTTTGATGTAGACATAGACGGCACTGGCAACACCCAGACCACCAAGCATCAGTGCGATGAAGCCGACCATGCCGAGAAACTTTGTGAGGTTGTCGATGATTTGTGCGAAGTCCTGTTTTCGGGATGCAACCGTTGTAACGCTTATTCGGCGTTCGGTTACCAAATCGCGAAATTCGGATGCAACCCGTTCGAAATCGGCATCGGATTGCAGATCCTCCCGGTCGGCATCAAACCGAAACCAGGTGATATAGCTCACCCGGCTGCCACGTTCCAGCAAATTACTTCCTTCCACCACATCCCGGGGCACGACCACGCGCGGTCCGATCAGTGATATGGCAGCCGATTCGCCCGGAAACTCCAGGATTTTCCCGCCTATTCGGAGCCACTCGGATCCGATCCGGATGGAGTCTCCGACTTCCAGTCCGAACTGATTCATAACCGGACGGTCTACCAACGCTGTTCGCTCCGCCTGGTACCGCTGCGCTGCATTCGCCGGCTCGGTTTTGATCTCTCCATAAAACGGAAAAGCTCCGTCGATGGCACGAATTTGTGAAAGCCGTGTCGGATCGGTACCCGGACCGGAATCGCCCGACCGATACAAAACCATGGAGGAAAACTCAAGCGCCCGGGCCTGCTCTCCGCCTATCGAATCAATCCGCTCCAGCAGCCTCTCCTCATACGGTTCCGACAGGCTGATCTCCAGATCTGCCCCCAATAACTCCTTTGCCTGGTCATTGACCGTGAGCATCACATCACTCCGGAACGACAAAATGGCCACCAACGCGGCCACACCAGCCACGATCCCGCCACTATAGAGCAGCAGGCTTTTGTACTGTGACCGGGCATCACGCCAGGCGGTTTTCAGGCTGAACAGGTCAGGCAGCAGATTCATGATGTCACCGGATTACTGCGAACCGTTTTCCCCGGTGATGCTACATTGTGATCCGGGTTTGTGGATGAACTCCCGGAATCCGAAACAATCACCCCGCCCTTCAGGCGGATCACCCGGTCACACCGTCCCGCCAGATCAGGGTCGTGGGTGACGATTACCAGGGTTGTACCCTGCTTGCGATTCAGTTCAAAAAGGATATCCTCGATCTGCTCGCCGGTATCCGCATCGAGATTACCGGTCGGCTCATCGGCAAAAAGAATATCGGGGTTGCTGATGAATGCACGGGCAATGCCGACACGTTGCTGCTCTCCGCCCGACAATTGTACCGGATAGTGATCCATGCGATCGGCAAGTCCCACCTCCCGAAGAAGCTGCTCCGCCCTGCCGGAGACTTCATCATAAGCCACGCCACGCAGCTCCACGGGAACCATCACGTTTTCAAGAGCCGTGAGGGTCGGAATGAGTTGGAACGACTGGAAAATAAAGCCGATATGACGGTTGCGTATCTCCGCCAGCCGATCTTCATCAAGTTGTTGCAGTGCGTGATCCCGGAGATGAACTTCACCGGAAGTTGCCCGGTCAAGGCCGGCACAAAGCCCGAGAAGTGTGGTCTTTCCGCTGCCTGACGGGCCAACGACCGCACAGGAGATACCGGGTTCTATATGGAAAGATACATGGTCGAGAACCGTGAGTGGTTTATTGCCACTATCATACGTTTTGGTCAGCTCTGAAACACGAAGCATACATGCGGGAGTTTATGAAGGATTCGAATTGATAAACTTATTTTCAGCCAAAATCGTTGTTTCATTCGTACATTATTCAGGCGGTCATTGTGCTCACTTTTTCGCCGGTTACTGTAAATGCGTGATTTTTCTATACCATTTGCTATTCAACACACGATCCGGAAGTCCATTTATGTCCATTAGTCGTTCCCTTATACTGATCCTCACGCTGTTTTGTTTCCTTTCGATTCACTTTAATGATGCGACGGCGGAAAGTGTGGCCGTTGGCGATGATGCGCCTGCAGGAGTCACGACTCTGGGTGATGCTGCACTTTCCGAAGGAGCGGCTGTGGGTGATGCTGCACCTTCCGAAGAAGCGGTCGCTGGAAATGATGAGGTTACCGCGAGTTCAGCCATCGTTGACAGTGAAACTGGCGTGATCACCATCCTGTTTTTCGGCGACAGCATTACGGCAGGATACGGATTGGACATCGAACAGGCATTTCCGGCGCTGATCCAGGAAAAGGCGGATTCCCTGGACTACCGGGTGGATGCGGTCAATGCGGGGGTCAGTGGTGAGACCTCGGCTGGCGGATTGCGACGGGTAGACTGGATATTGCAGCGTCCGTTTGACATTTTCGTACTTGAGCTGGGTGGCAACGATGGCCTTCGGGGCGTCGATCCGGACCATACCCGAGAAAACCTGCAACAGATTATCGACAAAGTGTCGTCGGAGCGCCCAGCGGCCCAAATTGTGCTCACCGGCATGGAGGCCCCTCCCAATATGGGTGACTCCTATATATCCTCATTTCGTCAGATTTACCATAATTTGGCCGAAACCAACGATGTGATTTTTATGCCGTTTATCCTGGAGGATGTGGCCGGCGAGCCGGAACTGAATCAGCCGGACGGCATCCATCCCACTGCGGAGGGACACC
>SLLW01000254.1 GCA_007133875.1 Balneolales bacterium
CCAAGTGTTTTACTTACCCCTGAAACGATCCATACGGATAAGCAAAGCATAAATATAAAAAGGGAACGCATAATACAGTATTGACCCGAAAAGTTGTTACAACCGGAGTGACCTCGATGCCGGGCATATTCATTTGTGTTGAGCGACTCTTATCGATATGAATATTATCGTATTTCAAAACCCATTTGTAAGTGCAGCCTGAAAAGCATCTTTCGATAAAAAACAGCGTTATAAGGTACGATTAAATGATTATTTAACCAATGCTGTAAAAAATTTTGTAGATTGATGACCTGACAGGAATTAACAGAAATGTTCATTGCCGTATAACGATATATTTGGTAACTGATGCATAAACGGTAGAACAGAACTATTTGGTACCCTAAACCTTCCCGGTACTCAGAAAAGCGGAACTTCTTAAAACCATTGAAAATTTATGCAACGACAGGGAGTGACGATTGCTCACTATAACGGTATACGGGTTGGCCTGGACTATAGCTGGTTTGTGATCTTTGTTCTGGTAGTGTACATGCTGGCCACATTCTACTTCCCGGAGAATTATGATTCCGTTTCAAAAGCGGAATCATGGATGCTCAGCCTGTTTGCTGCTGTCCTTTTTTTTCTTTCCATCCTGCTGCATGAGTTTGCACATGCGATTGTTGCCCAGCGGAGAAATGTCGAAATTTCCGAAATCGTACTGTTCATTTTTGGCGGCCTTGCTAAAATGAAAAAAGAACCCGAAAAGGCTCGCGATGAGTTCGCCATTGCCGGTGCCGGGCCACTCTGCAGTTTCGCCATCGGATTTCTCTTTCTTGGCATTGCTTTGCTTATAGAATCATCGGTAGGGGAAGGATTGCACGGTGTTTTCTGGTATGTCGGGTACATAAATGTGCTACTGGCCGTATTCAATCTCGTACCCGGATTCCCCCTGGATGGCGGACGCATGGTCCGGGCGGCAATCTGGCACTACAGTGGCAATTTGCGGAAATCCACTCGTATTGTCAGCACGATGGGTCAGATTTTTGCTTTCCTTCTGATGTTTACCGGATTGATGGTGATTTTTTCAGGGGCTATCATCACCGGAGTGTTCTGGATTCTCATTGGCGTTTTTCTTTTGTTATCTGCAAAAAGCGGGTATTATATGGTTGCAATGAGGGAGGGGCTTTCCGGAATTCCGGTCGGGAAAATAATGACCACCAATCCCGCTACCGTCCATCCGGATATTACACTCCGGAACCTGGTGAACGAATACTTCTTCAAATCAAAATTCTCCTGTTTCCCGGTTGTTCGTAATGATGAACTGCTTGGATTCATTGAAATCAACCAGGTAAAATCGGTTGAACACGATCAGTGGGAGATGGTCAGGGTTAAAGACATTATGACACCTCTCAATGATCTGGTGATAGTTTCACCCGAAACCGACGCTTATGATGTTCTGATGAAGATGATTGATTCGCAGACCGGCCGGATGCCGGTAATGAAGGATGAGCAGCTGATAGGTATTGTTTCACGCAAGGATATCTTGCAGTTTGTAGAGTTTCGTGAGACTCTGCGGACCTGAGTGCCTGTAATACTATGCTATTGGGGTGAGTTTGGCAAATTTCACCATCAGTTTCTTCTGACCCACTTTTTTAAAGAAGACCGTTACTTTTGCCTTTTCTCCCGTACCTTCGCATTGCAACACTTTTCCGGGACCGAATTTGGGATGCATCACCGCCATACCGGGACGTAATGTGCCATCTTGCGGCACATCGTCATACTCGATGGATATGTTGGCGTTTGCGGTGGATCCGGTGTTGGAACCAAAATCAAAGGAGGTATCAGATGGCTCCGGTTTTGCAGATCCGGAACGCGCTTTGTTGCCGGCCGAATCATCGTAGCTGATATAGGTGGATCCGTCATGGTGTCCACCTCCGGTACCGGACTGCCGAATGGTTGCTCCGGTTTCGGTCCGGACCACCGAAGGGTCCACTTCATCCAGAAACCGGGAACGCTGCATTTCGATCTGCTCACCGAAACGGAACCTGTTTTTTGCATAACTGAAAAACAAATGTTTCTCGGCCCGTGTAATGGCCACATAAAAGAGCCGGCGTTCCTCTTCAATATCGACCTCTTCACCAACTCTTCCGCCAATCGGGAAGAGCTCTTCTTCCAGGCCGGTGATATAAACCACCGGAAACTCCAGGCCTTTTGATCCGTGGACAGTCATCAGCGTTACCTTCGGTTCATCGGTGTCGTGGGCATCCAGATCCGTAACCAGACTGATCTCCTGTAGGAATGCGCTTAATGAGGGGGTGGAACTACTTTTCTCAAAATAGGAGATGGCGTTGATCAGCTCCATCACATTCTGGCGGCGCATCAGGGAGTCGTGCGAATGTTCCTCGATAAACTGTTTGACATAGCCGGTCTCTTCGATCAGGTAACGGACCGTGTCGGTCAGTCCGAGTTCATCCATTTTACCCGAGGTGTTATTCATTACATCGACAAACCCCCTGATTCTGGGAATGGCCGGTTTGTAAATACCGGACGATTCCACATCCTGAATGACTTCCCAGAGCGACTGGTCGTTTTCGGCAGCTTTTTGAGTGAGAATGGTGATGGTTTTTTCACCTACTCCCCGTGCCGGCTCATTAATAACACGAAGAAGCGATTCGTTATCATTCGGGTTTACCAGCATCCGGAGATAGGCTGTCACATCTTTGATCTCCTTTCGTTGATAGAATGAAATGCCGCCAACCAGCTGATAGGGGATCCCTTTACGCCGGAACGCATCTTCCAGTACACGGCTTTGGTAATTGGTGCGATAGAGCACGGCAAAGTCACGGAAACTCATGTGGTTCCGCATCTTCATGGATTCGATCGACCGTACGATTCGGTTTGCTTCATCCCGTTCATCGTAATTTTCGATGACGGTCACGATGTCGCCCTGATCATTATTCGTCCACAGGGTCTTTTCCAGCCGGGAACTGTTGTTTTTGATGATCGAATCGGCACATTTCAGGATTGCTTTTGTAGACCGGTAGTTTTGCTCGAGTGGTATTTGGGTGGCATCGGGGTAATCTTCCTTGAAGTTCAGGATATTACCG
>SLLW01000113.1 GCA_007133875.1 Balneolales bacterium
CGTCAATATTGAGTCTCCAGGTCGCCTCAATCTGCTTTTCGCCATTCGCCGAAAGGATGGCTGCAAGATGATAGATGGTTCCGATCCGGTGGCGCTGGACGACATCGGTGAGCTGGGCGCTGTCGAGGACATCCATGAGTTCAAACGGGCCGTCGTGCATTCCGGTGGGCGGACCGGATGCAGCGTGGTCCATGCTCCCGGGTTTTCCGGAGACTCCGGATCGTTCGTTTGTTGCAGCAATGTTTCGGATATCCGTGGCAATAACATTTTCTGATCCGTGCCGGTCCCGCAACACCGTTGTAAGCTCCACGCCCAACTGTCCCGCTGCTCCGGTTACAAGTATCTTTTTGTCTGATTCGGCCATAATGATATATAAACTGTTTTTGCCGGGATTTCCCTGTCAGCCCCTGGCCATTATACAACCCCGAGTCGTTTGCCGATATCGCGGAATGCCCGGACGGCCTGTTCCAGATGTTTCCGTTCATGAACAGCGGAAAGCTGGACACGGATTCGTGCTTCGCCTTTAGGCACCACCGGATAGTAAAAACCGATCACATAAATTCCCAGGTCCAATAGTTCCGCGGCAAAATTCTGCGCCACATTGGCATCGTACAGCATTACCGGTACAATCGGGTGTTCGCCCTCTGTGATCGTAAAACCGGCTGCGGTCATCTCCGATCGGAACCATTTTGTGTTGTCGCGTAGCCGGTCGCGCAGCTCGCCGGACTCTTCCAGCAGGTCGATGGCCTCAATGGAGGCGCCTGCGATGGCCGGAGCTACGGTGTTGGAGAAGAGGTAGGGACGTGACCGTTGCCTCAGCAGGTCGATAATTTCGCTGTGTGCTGCTGTGAATCCACCCGATGCACCACCCAGCGCTTTCCCGAAGGTTCCGGTGATGATATCCACGCGGTCCATCACATCGCGGTACTCGTGTACTCCGCGGCCGTCTGGACCGACAAAACCGGTAGCGTGGCACTCATCCGACATCACCAGAGCGTCGTACCGGTCGGCAAGATCGCAGATGTTATCAAGTTGTGCGATGGTTCCATCCATCGAAAATACACCATCGGTGGCGATAATCCGGTGCCGGGCGTCGGTGCTCTCTTTGAGTTTCGCCTCGAGATCGTCCATATCGTTATGCCGATACACCAGGCGACGCGATTTTGTGAGGCGCACCCCGTCAATAATGGAGGCGTGGTTCAGCCGGTCGGAGATGATGGCATCATCGGGTCCGAAGAGCGGCTCGAATAATCCACCGTTGGCATCGAAAGCCGCGGCATAGAGAATGGCATCTTCCATACCCAGGAAGCCGGCAATTTTTTGTTCCAGTTCCCGGTGGATGTCCTGTGTGCCGCAGATAAACCGGACAGAGGAGAGGCCATACCCGCGCCGGTCGATCGCCCGTTTGGCGGCCTCGATGATCCGCGGGTGCGATGAGAGTCCCAGGTAGTTGTTGGCGCAAAAGTTAATTACTTCCCTGCCGTCGCCGGTGGTAATTACCGCCCCCTGAGGAGATGTCAGAATGCGTTCGGATTTGTAAAGTCCATCCGCCCGTATGGAGGAGAGTTCATTCTGGAGATCGTTCTTCAGGGAGCCGTACATAGGCAGGGTTCACTCCTTTAGCGTTTGCAGTGTGTGTGAATTGGTTACCAGATCCGGATACGATCCTCGTCACTTCGGTACATCTCATCACCGGGCTGCACATCAAAGGCTTCATAGAATTCGGGCATATTTGAAAGGATTCCAAGTACCCGGTACTTCCCGGGGGAGTGGGGGCCGGTGATCAGCTGCTGACGCAGGGCTTCGTCACGGAATTTGATCCGCCAGATTTGTCCCCATCCCATAAAAAATCGCTGGTCGCCAGTGAAACCATCGATGACCGGCGGTTCTTCGCCTTCAAGAGAGTTGTGATACGCCCGGTAGGCGACGTTCAGTCCCCCGAGATCGGCGATATTTTCGCCCAGGGCAAGTTCACCGTTGATGAACATATCTCCGATGGGATTGTAGGCGCTGTACTGATCGATCATTTTTTGTGCCAGTTCCTGGAACTGTACTTCGTCGGTTTCGGTCCACCAGTCGCGCAGGTTGCCTTCGCCGTCGGAACGACGACCCTGATCGTCAAATCCGTGGGAGATCTCATGTCCGATGACCGCGCCGATCCCGCCATAGTTGACGGCATCCTCGGCCTCAACATTAAAAAATGGCGGTTGCAAAATGCCGGCGGGGAAGACAATTTCATTGAGGGCGACATTGTAGTAGGCGTTTACCGTCTGCGGGGTCATTCCCCACTCTTCGCGGTCGACCTCTTCGCCCAACCGCCCGATGTTGCGTTCGTACTCGCAAACCGACGAGCGGCGCTGGTTTCCGATAAGGTCATCCGGCCGGATGGAAAGACATTCGTAATCGCGCCAGACATCGGGATAGCCGATTTTGGTATTGAAGGTGGAGAGCTTGGCGAGGGCTTCCTCTTTGGTCTCGTCGGTCATCCAGGTCAGCTCTTTGATGGATTCCTCAAAAGCGATGATCAGGTTATCGATCAATTCATCCATCCGGTCACTGGCTTCCTGTGGAAAATGGCGGTCGACATATTTCTGGCCAACCATGAATCCGAGCACACTTTCGGTGGCCGAGAGGGCGCGCATTTCCCGACGGCGCTGTTCGGGCTGCCCGCGGAGCACACGTCCGTAGAAATTGAAATGGGCTTCATCGAATTCGCTGCTCAGGTTTGAAGCGGATCGCCGCAGCAGATGAAATCGCAGATAGGTTTTCCAGTCATCCAGTGCAATCTCATTCCACATGCCGGCAAACCCCTCCAGATAGCTGGGCTGACGTACGACAATCTCTTCAATATCATCCAGTTGGGCGTGGTCAAGAAAAAGCAGCCAGTCGAATTCCGAGGCCTTTTCTTGCAGCTCATCGATTGTAAATTTGTTATACGTAGCCTGACGATCGCGGTTTTCTACTCGGGTCCAGTGGATGTCAGCGATCCGGGTTTCGAGGTTCAGTATTCGTTGCGCAGCCTGGTCGCCATCCGCCCACCCCGCGGCATCCCACAATTCGGAGATA
>SLLW01000398.1 GCA_007133875.1 Balneolales bacterium
AGGTTGCCGTCGTTGATGCCACCGGTAAATATCTTGACGGTACCACCATTTTTCCAACGCCGCCTCAAAAAAAGGTTCGCGAGTCTATTGAAATACTCGATCAACTCATCACCAAATACAACGTGACCCTGATTGCCATTGGTAACGGCACAGGAAGCCGTGAGACAGAACAGATGGTCGCGGAACTGATAGGAATACACCGGGAAAAGAGTCCGGATAAAACGCTTCACTACCTGATTGTCAATGAAGCGGGAGCCTCGGTTTATTCTGCCTCCCCCCTGGCCAAACAGGAGTTCCCCGATCTGGATGCCGCGATGCGTGGCAATATCTCGATCGCACGCAGAGTCCAGGATCCACTGGCAGAACTGGTGAAAATCGATCCGAAATCTATTGGTGTCGGACTCTATCAGCACGATGTCAACCAGTCATTGCTGTCCAGGAAACTGGATGATGTGGTGGAAAGTTGTGTGAACAAAGTGGGTATCAATGTCAATACGGCGAGCTCTGCGTTGCTTACCTATGTTTCCGGACTCAGCAGGACCATCGCGGAAAAAATTGTCGCGCATCGCAACGAGAACGGCCCCTTTCGGGATCGTTTTCAAATCAAGAAAGTAGCCGGTGTGGGTGAATTTCGTTTTCAGCAAGCCGCCGGTTTTTTACGAATTCCCGATTCCCATCAGCCGCTGGACAATACCGCAATTCATCCCGAGAGCTACGAAGCAGCCTTGAAACTCTGTCAGTCTGTTGGGGTGAAACCGGATGAGATTCCGGAAAAGGCACATATGTTTCCGCTGAAATTCCGTGAGATGGACCTGAATAAAACGGCAGATAGCGTAGGAATTGGTGTTCCCACCCTGGAACTCATCATCGAAAACCTGCAGAAACCCGGCCGTGATCCGCGCGAATCACTTCCCAAACCACTGCTCAAACAGGAGATCCTCTCTATGGGCGATCTTCGTGAGGATCAGGAGCTGGAAGGAACAGTCCGGAACGTGGTAGATTTCGGAGCGTTTGTGGATATCGGTGTAAAGCAGGATGGCCTGCTTCATATCTCAAAAATGAGTACACAGAAACGGGTTTCGAACCCGCATGATGTGGTCTCGGTCGGGGACATCATCCGGGTCCGGATCAGCACCATTGACGAGAAGCGGGGAAGGATCGGACTCGAGCTTATCGAGTAAAATGGTCTGCCAAATTGAGACGGATTCGGTTACCCGCTGGAGCCAGCCTTGACCTCCTGCAATTCCCGGAATTTACGATCCAGAGCGTCAAGCTTCCGGATGGATTTGCGGATCCATTGGAGGTAAACCGCTCTCTTTTCTGATTCTGAAAGCGCGTAGTCAATACCGGATCCGGCCATTACCTGCCGAAGGTGATAGAGGCACAGAGCAACGCTGACGGATATATTAAAACTTTCGCTGAATCCGTACATCGGGATGTACAACCAGTCATCAGCGTTTTCAATGGCCTGGTTCGACAGTCCCATTTTTTCCGCACCAAAAACAAGTGCCGATGGCTGATCGGGAGCAAAATCAGGCAGAGATATCTGTTTCTTATGAGGGGTTGTTGCTACAATCCGGTATCCCTTACTCCTGAGTGTGTGATAGGCCAGTTCGGTATTGTTCTCATCCCTGTTTTTGTATCTGTGAACATTCAGCCATTTATCCGAACCAATCGTCACCCCTTTATCGACATCAAAGGAATTCCTGTTTTCAATGACATGTATATCCTGAATACCAAAACCATCACAGCTTCGCAATACGGCAGAAGCATTCTGAGCCTGGTATATATCCTCCAGAACAACGGTAAAAAAACGGGTTCTGGATTCCAGTTTTTCTTTGAATAGTGACTTTTTGTGCTCGCTGACATAATCCGAGAAAAAGGAAATTTCTTCAGCCAGCTTTTTACTGTCACGTAGTTCACTCATGAAAAAACGCAGGAATCAGGATTCCTCAGCAGTGGTTTCACACTGGAGCATAAATCCTTTCTTCCGAATAGTCTGAATGTAGTTTACAGGTGTGATATCCTCAATTTTCTTCCTCAGATAACTGATATATACATTCAGGAAATTGGTATTCGTATCGAAATTGATGTCCCAGACGTTGTTGGTCAACTCATCTTTATCCAGAATCCTGTTGGGGTTCTTCAGAAAGTAGGCCATCAGGTTGAATTCGTTATTGGTCAGCAACACTTTCTTATCCCTGACATAGAACTCCCGATTGACAAGATCAATTTTAAGTTCTCCGCATTCGTAGACATTACTGGAATCCCCACCCTTTTGTACCCTGCGAGTGATGGCATCAATACGTGCAAGCAGTTCTTTATTGTCAAACGGCTTCGTGAGGTAATCATCGGCTCCGGTATTGAGTCCGGTGATTTTTGTATCGGTATTCTGATAGGCAGAAAGTATCAGGATCGGGGTAACAATATTATTGTCACGTAATACTTTACACACATCCATCCCGCTTTTGTCCGGCAGACCAAGATCGAGAATGATCATATCGAACTCTTCTTTTAAAGCGATATCCTCACCCGTTTGTCCCTTCTCCGCTATTTGCACTTCGTGCCCTTCTTTTTCCAATACATGCTTTACCAAAGTCCGGACGATCCTGTCGTCTTAAATGACTAGTATTTTCATAAAGTTCATGGTAGTTATACTGAAGTTCTTGATAATGATGTTTTTTTTACCGGATAACTGCGTTGACCCCGGGGCTCCATACACCTTTCTTAATATTAGTAAAAAATGACTTTAATTAAAGAAAAATAATATTTTTTTTACAAAAGTCATTCTGACTCTTTTTTTTGATTAAAAAAAGCCTGTATAACGAGCCAAACCTGCAAGGCAAAGATTTCGATACTATGATTTTTTTAAATAGCCACCTTCAATCCATTGTAAAATTGTAGATGCCACTTCCCCTGTAATATCTGCATCCTTACCGGATAAACCAAGGACACGCAAATGTTTGTAACGATTGCTGTCTTTATCCATCCAGGACTGGTCCAAAGAGCCCTCAAACATAATCAACTCATTTACATAATGCGGTCGTGTAGCGCAGAAATAGG
>SLLW01000031.1 GCA_007133875.1 Balneolales bacterium
ACACAAACTTCCACTACCAATTTGATAATTTCTCTCATATTCACCAATAATTGCTCAACAATCAGGACAACATTTGTCTTACGAATAGTGAACAGTAACCGGCTTATACTAAGTATGATCAATATCAGTATTGCAAGCTCGTGTAAAAATGCAATGTATTACTGTTTAAAACTGGTTTACAATGCAGTTAGATAAAGCTTAAAAGGCTCATTAAATTCATCTGCCAGGTTGCTCTCCGTTTACTACGAAGATCAAAATAAATGAAGGGTTCATGTATTTCAGAGTTAATTATCTGTTCTGCCTGTAAATTTCGCATGCTACATTTTTAGGCAAAGTGCAGATTCGTGTTTTTTTGCTCATCTTTTGCACAACCTGACAATACTGATTTTCCCCTGATACCAGTGTATCTCCAACAGCTTTAAAAAGGAGCTGCTATCGACTACCACAGTTCGCAGCGAGTCAAAGCGAATGTAATCAGCACCATCTGGATATCATCGCACATTCCCGAAACAACCGGCTACCAGAATTATAACCCTGAGAGATTTAACACCATCCAGCCATGAGCACGCTACAGCGGTAAACTGCGATTTGCTATAATTCACAAAAATGGCGCTAACTATAAAGATGAGTTCCTGGTATGAACAAGTTCGAGCTATAGATTGGTTTTGGTTCTGGCAGTTACAGTAAGCGCTTCCAAAATGTAGCTTCCAAACATATTTTGTTCCATTATTGCTCCTGAAATATAGTCGTTTTGCCTGTGAAGGTTACCAATACATATCAGCTCATATTGAAGTCAATATATTAAAGGATGCTTTATTTTATATATATTTTCCTTAAATTTGGTCCAATTTTGCTTCGACTACAGGATTATAATCACAATCAATTTACACCTTTTGGCATTATCGATATTCTTATGAAAAGTATTTCGCTCAAATCAGCAAATAATATTCGAATCTTATCGGCAGCCATGGTCGAAAAAGCCGGATCGGGACATCCGGGTGGAGCCATGGGTGGAGCTGATTACCTCCACATTTTATTCAGTGAGTTCATGGTATACGATCCGAAAGATCCACTCTGGCCTTTTCGTGATCGTTTCTTTCTGGATCCCGGCCATATGTCGGCCATGTTATATGCCGGCCTTGCACTTGTCGGAGATTACACAGAAGATGATATGCGCCAGTTCCGTCAGTGGGGCAGCGTAACTCCCGGCCACCCGGAAGTGGATTTCAAACGCCGGATTGAAAACACCTCGGGCCCGCTGGGTCAGGGCCACACCAACGGTGTTGGCGCCGCCATTGCAGAACGCTTTCTCGCCGAACGGTTTGGCGAAAGGCTTGCACACAAAACCTACGCGTTCATCTCTGACGGTGGCGTGCAGGAGGAGATTTCCCAGGGTGCCGGGCGAATCGCCGGATTCCTCGGGCTATCCAACCTGATCATGTTCTTCGATTCGAACAGTATTCAGCTCTCTTCCCCCACCAGTGATGTGACCGAAGAAGACACCGCCAAGAAGTATGAGGCTTGGGGCTGGAAAACCATCACTATCGACGGACACGATCACGATGCCATCCGAGAGGCCCTGCGCGATGCCAACGCGGAAACCAAACGTCCAACTCTGATTATTGGGCAGACCGTTATGGGCAAAGGAGCCATTGACTCCGACGGAAACAGCATGGAAAACCTGAACTCAACACACGGTCAGCCTTTAAGCAAAGCCGGAATTGATTTTGATAAGACCGTTGCCAAACTTGGCGGGAATCCGGAGAATCCCTTCCAGGTATTCCCGGAAGTTCGTGAATACTATGACGAACAAAATGCCAAAAAGACCGAAGAAGTAAACCGAAGAAAAGAGATTCAGAAAGAGTGGGAATCGAAAAATCCGGAACTTGCCGCCAAACTGAAATCCTTCCTCTCCAATGAAATTCCTGAGCTCGATTTCAGCCAGATCCAGCAGAAAGAGGGTGTCGCCACCCGGGGTGCCTCTGCAACCGTTCTCGACTACCTGGCAGAACATGTTGAAAACATGATCGTAGCGTCGGCCGACCTCTCCAATAGTGATAAAACAGACAGTTACCTCAAAAAACGCGGCCATTTCCGAAATGGAGATTTTTCCGGTGCATTTCTGCAGGCCGGCGTTTCGGAATTGACAATGGCAGCCATTGCCAATGGGATGGCACTGCATGGCGGCGTCATTCCGGCTTGTGGTACCTTTTTCGCCTTTTCCGATTTCATGAAGCCATCCGTCCGGTTGGCAGCTTTGATGGAGCTTCCCGTTATCTATATCTGGACCCACGACTCTTTCCGTGTCGGTGAAGACGGACCGACCCACCAACCTGTAGAGCAGGAAGCGCAGCTTCGCCTGTTAGAGCACCTCAAAAATCACTCTGGTAAAAATGGCCTGCTGGTACTTCGCCCGGCAGATTCCATAGAAACCACAGTTGCCTGGGAAATGGCACTTCGCAACCGCAAAACCCCAACGGCGCTGATTCTGTCCCGTCAAAATATTCCACCGGTCTGGACCAACGGTCGCGACCGTATTGCTTCGGCACAGGATGCCAAAAAAGGTGCCTATATTGTAAACGATGGTGCGGAAAATCCCGACATCACGCTTGTTGCCAACGGATCGGAAGTCTCAACGGTTGCTGCCGTTGCCGAGTCACTGCAGGCGGAGGGAGTTGTAGCCCGGGTAGTCTCCGCAATTTCCGAAGGTTTGTTCCGAACCCAGCCGAAGTCTTACCAGGATGAGACCATTCCGCAGGATCGTCCGGTATTTGCATTGACGGCAGGATTGCCGGTAACCATGCAGGGCCTTATTCCTCCCCATGGTGTCAGTGTCGGCCTGGAGCATTTCGGATATTCGGCACCTGCCGGAGTACTGGATGAGAAATTTGGTTATACCCCGGAAACAGCCGGACCGAAAATCCGGGCGTATCTGAATTCGTTTGAAGAATCAAAAAATGTGAAACCCTGAAACATCAGACAATCACCCGAAACTTACCTCATTCTTTCATCAATGTCCCTGTAACAAAAAAACCCGTCTCTCCGTGACAAGAGGG